>JAQBTG010000041.1 GCA_027624955.1 Pseudomonadota bacterium | reverse complement strand
GTAGGCAATAGGCTTCCCAGGGCGGCGGATGATGTTTGCGAGCCGTTGTTCTCCTGTCTGTCGTTGCCGTTTGAGCGTGACGGCGCGGGCGTTAATTTGGCTGCCGCCGCCGGCATCGCGCTGTGCCCCACGCATGGCGTGAACAGTGGCGAGTTGATCGCCCGCGCCGACGCTGCGCTCGATGCGGTCTCCGAAAAGGGTGAAATAGGCTATCGATTTTACACCGGCGAGTTGGAATCGCACGCCTCACAGCGGCACGATCGGACGGCGAGCATCTTTCGCGCTTTTCAAGACGGCAAGTTCGAGATGCGCTATCGCGTCGAAGTCGAATGTAGAACCCAACGCCCCGAGGTTATTCGCTGTGTTCCAACCTGGCGCCATCCGGAGCGCGGCGTAGTAGCGGTAAACGATTACCAACTCTTGGTCCAGGAAGCCGGAATGTTGGACAAATTCTTCGATTGGACTTTAGCCGAGGTCGTCCGGCAAAAGGCATCGTGGCGGGATCGTGAATGGGGATACCTCCCATTCGCTTTAAATATTTCCGCACCGCAATTATTTGATGTGCGTCTCGCTCCGCGTATCGCCCGCGTGCTCAGCGAATTCGAGGTCGAGGGTCGGGAGTTTGAGCTGCTTTTTTTAGCAGAAATGCTGCAAGCTGACCCCGAAAATTTGGCGCCGATGTTGGTCGGCCTGAAAGCGTATGGCCTGCGGCTCACTGTTGATGGATTTGCGGTGGGCGCTCACCTCTTGGAAAATTGGCGCGGATTGCCGCTCGACAATTTGTCTCTTGAAGGTGGGATTCTCAATGGCGCTTCCGCAAATCACGCAAATCGATTGTTGCTGACGGCGCTAATTTCTCTGGCCCACGGAATCGGGCTAAAAGTAAATGCCAGCAATATCGATTCAGAGGAAATGCTCAGTCTGTTGCGGCGCCTGCAGTGCGACGGAATTCGACGCTACCGGAGCCACACCGCCCTTCCGCCGCGAAAGATCGAAGGTTTGTTACGGCGAAGGGGTTTATTTTAGGCGGCTAATGGGTCGGATCGGCGGCGGCGGGGTTCGAACCGTCAATTTGCCGCGTAATCCCTCGGGTATATCCGCTTCCGCGACATCTCCGACTTCGCTTTCAAAATAGGCGCCAAGGAACGACAGCACCTCCCCTGCATTGTCCGGAGTTAGATGACTGAAGCGAAGACCATGTTTGCCGGGCGAGCGGAACGCCACGTTGCAGGGGCTTTTACAGCCGTTCAGACAATGTACTGCACGCAGACTTGAATTTTGGGGGAGCGGAACACGCTCGATCTCCTGATTAATGGCTTCAAGTAGAAATTCCCCCTGCCGCCGGCCGTCCTGTTCGCGTTGCGCCTCGCTCCATACGCAGGACCGGCACACATAAAGAGTGACCGGCTGCCGGACCGAGGTTGGCTTCCTCGGTCTTAACTTGGCCTGGGTCGTGCCACTACGAACTTCTCTGCCTGTTTGCCGCGCCATGTCACCGTCAACCGAAATAGAAATTCATCAGTGCCGCATTCACCTCGGACGACCTTTCAATTGGAGTCCAGTGGCCGCAACGATCCAAAATTATCGCCTTGGAACCCTTGATGGCCCGCGAGAGTTTCTGGACGCTGGCGGGCGGCGCCACGCCGTCTTCATCGCCGGTAATAAGCAAAGTGCGGCATTTGATTTTGGATAAATCGGCTGATTTGGCCACCGCGAGTGCCTCGCAGGTCCGCGCATATCCTTCCGCGTCCTGGCGCATGATGATTTCACGCACGAACGCAGCGACAGAGGGCTGATGAACACGCGAATCAGCGGACAACGCCACCTGCACCAACGTATCAGCGATAGGAGTCATGCCGTTGCTGCGCGCGGCCGAGGCGCGGTCTTTGATAGCGCCGCGCGCGGCCTGCGGCGGTTCCGCTAACGGTCCTAAAAGCGCCAGACTCTTGACCCGCGCCGGGCTACTCGCGGCCAGGTGCTGGCAGACAATTGTACCCATCGAGTGGCCGATGAAATGCGCCGACTTGATATTCAACTTGTCCATCAGCTTGGAAACATCTTTTACCAGGCTGGCGATGGAAATTTTGCCCTTTGCGGGCGAACGTCCCGAGCCTTCCATATCTGGCCGAATGACATGAAAAGAACGCGCCAGCAAAGTTGCCTGCGGATACCAGGCATTCGACGTTCCGCCGAGGCCATGCACCATGATCATGGCGTCGCCCTGGCCGTGCTGCTCGATCTCCAGATATTTATTATTTATCGTCATCATGATTTTCGGTCTCCCTTAGCAGACGGTTGTCAGTACCTTAGACAATCTTGTTTTCCAAACTTCCAAGACCATCGATTTCAATTTTCATGACATCCCCGGGGGCGAGAAAACGTGGCGGGTCGAATCCGATACCGACACCTGATGGTGTGCCCGTGGAAATAATATCACCTGGCTCTAACCTAATGCCTGCGGAAATCGTTTCGATCAAAGTCGGGATGTCGAATATGAGATCACGCGAATTCCCATCTTGGCGTAATTCGCCGTTTATCCAGCATCGGATCGAAAGATTCTCAGCGTCTAATTCATCGGCGCTCGCGATCCAGGGTCCCATCGGGCAGGAGCCATCGAGCGATTTTCCGATGAACCATTGACGATGCTTAAGTTGCAGGTCGCGGGCCGTCACGTCATTTGTGATTGTGTAGCCGAAGACATGGTTAAAGGCATCAGCCTTGCTAATCCTGCTCCCGCCTTCGCCGATGATAACGGCAAGTTCGGCCTCATAATCCAGCTGTACGCTCAGTCCGCTATGGCACGGTACGTCATCTCCAGGCGCGGTAACCGTCGTCGGCGCCTTGGTAAAAATTATCGGATGGTCCGGAATGTTATCGCCACGCTTACTCGTCGCGTCGAAACCGCTTTGCGTAAATTCCTGGGCATGTTCAAAATAGTTCTTACCGACGCAAAAAATATTCTTGGTTGGACGTGGAATGGGCGCGAGTAATTTTACTTTCTCCAGCGCGATTCCGGTGGTCTCCGTTTCCAAAGGGGCGTCGAGCCTGGTGTGCTGCTTGATGAGCGCCACCATGTCGTTGCCGTACGCCGTTTCGCTGTCTCTGAGAGGATGGATCATGCCAGCTTGCGGGTCGACGGCGCCTAGGCCAACGGAGCCAGCAAATTGATAAGTGACAAGTTTCATTGCGTTTCTTTTCTTGCGGGTAATTGCGCATGAATTAGCGCCGGCGGATAAATGCCCTGCCTATGTCATTTCGTCAACCGCTTGGCCACGGGCGCCAAGCAATTCTTGCGCCATATTATCTGCGATTTCGTTGGTGGGGCGGCCCTCGCGCTTGGCGCGGCCAAAAATTTCCATCGCGATATCGTAGATGCGCGCGGTATGCGCCATCGCCTTGTCGCGCTCATACCGGCTTTCCCGCTCGTAGGAGAGATTGATGACCCCTCCTGCATTGATGACGTAGTCGGGTGCATAGAGAATATTGCGCGCGGCCAATTTGGATCCATCCTCGGCGCATTCCAATTGATTGTTGGCTGCGCCCGCAACGACCTGGGCTCTCAGTTGTGGAATAGTCCGGCTATTCAATTCAGCGCCTAGTGCGCAGGGCGCGAAAACATCGACGTCTTGGCTGTAGATGTCTGTTCCGTCGATAGCGCGCGCACCGAAATCCGCTTCAGCACGCGCCACTGCGGCGCGGTTAATATCGCTTACAAGCAACTTGGCGCCGGCTTCGTGAAGATATTTGCACAGCTGGTATCCTACGTGGCCAATCCCCTGCACGGCGACGCGCAAGCCCGAGAGGTCGTCGCGACCGAAGCGGAATTCGACCGCCGCCCTGAGTCCGCAAAAAACGCCATACGCTGTGACTGGAGAGGGGTCTCCGCTGCTGCCTTCGCGCGCTGAGAATCCCATCACGTGCGAGGTTTGACGTCTGATTTGGTTCATATCTTCGACTGTCGTGCCGACATCCTCGGCGACGATATAACGGCCGCCCAGGTTTTCGACAAATCGCCCAAAGGCGTGAAAGAGAGCGTCACTCTTATCGCGTTCGGGGTCGCCGATGATCACACTCTTTCCGCCGCCGGTGGACAATTTCGCCAGCGCGTTCTTGAAGCTCATCGCGCGCGAAAGTCGCAGCACGTCGACGATCGCTTCATTCTCGGTTCGATAAGGCCACATCCGGCAGCCGCCGAGAGCGGGACCAAGGCTTGTGTCGTGAATAGCAATGATGGCGCGAAGCCCACTTTCAGCATCGGTGCAAAATATGACCTGTTCATGCCGGTCAAACGCTGGTGACGTGAAAACTACGCCGGCATCGCTGGCCTTCTCTGAAATCATTAAGGGTCATTCCTGATGGCTTGGCACTGTTGAGACGCCAATTGGGCAATTTCGAGATGGTATTTAAATGCTTATAAAGAAGAAAAAAACCAAGACTTTGTGCACAGTTCAATATTAGAAGGGTAAAATAAATATAAGTTTAACTATCTCAGTATTGAAACATAGATTCACGCACACCGCGACCTTAGAAAGCGCCGGCTCGCGGATTCGCGGCGCGAAGGGGAAGCAATATATCTCTCGCTGCAGATAGGTGGGGTTGCCGCGTCCGGCACATATGGATTGTTAGGGAGCCGCGACCTGGCGCAGCAGCTACAGGATGACGAGCAGAGATTCGCGTTATACTCGTCGTCGCACCGATCACTTGCCGTTAAGGGCACCCTAGGGTCCCAACCGTCGATTTTTTAAGAATTCCGTTGAATCCACGGTGCTGAATTTGTGCGGCCGTGCGGATCGGCCGATGCCTGTAGCTTTCCGAAAGAATTACCCACCAGCACCCACCGCAGATCGACCCCCTTGACATATTTATTGCGCTGCATATATTGCACTGCAACAACATACCGCAGTGCAGCAATTTAACATTCCTGGAGCAGTACAAAATGCCGACACAAAAGAAAAAGACCAACGGAAACATTTTCGCCAACGGTTGGGATGCCAACGGTTCCTTCGAGAAACTGGCTGATGCCGGGCGCGGAAACATGGAAGCCTTCGTTGCGGCGTCAAGTATCGCTGCGCAGGGCTTCGGTAGCGTCAACCAAGCTTGGTTAGCCTTCGCCAAAGGTGCCTTTGAACGCAATGGCGCAGCAGCAGAAGCCATTTTTTCTGCGAAGAATCCGACCGATGCGGCGGAAATGCAAGCGGATTGGGCGCGCAGCGCATTCGATAACTATGTTTCGGAATCAGGCAAGATTACTGAGATGGCCGTGAAGACCGCGAATGACGCGATTGCGCCGATTCGTGCCCGCGTCGACGGCGTGGTCGAGACCTTCGCCGAGAACGCCAGCTAAACTCGATAGCATCGAAGATTAAGGCCCGCTGGCGTCTCGCCGCGGGCCTTTTTCTATTTCCTGGTCGCCGGCGGTGGGTTGATCAGCAACGCGTCTTCTCTGGCCCAAGCGCACTGCAGGTGGGCGTTTCCGCCTTCTATCCGTACTTTTCCGCGGGCGATAAGTTCAACCGCGAGCGGATAAAGCCGATGCTCCTGTTTCAAGACTCGCTGGCCTAAGCTTTCCTCGCTGTCTCCCGGAAGGACGGCGACCGCCGCCTGGGCGATAATCGGCCCGACATCGACTTCGGCTCGCACGTAGTGAACTGTGCAGCCGGCGATGCGCACGCCGGCTTCAAGAGCCTGCCTATGGGTGTGCAGGCCCTTGAAGGCGGGCAGCAGGGCAGGGTGAATGTTGATGAGCCGGTCCTGCCAGTGCTCGACAAATGGCTGTCCGAGCACACGCAGGAACCCGGCGAGACAGACCAGGTCCACATTTGCCGCCTCGAGCGCCGCGGTGAGCGCGTCATCGAAAGCGCCGCGTGCTTCAAAATCCGTATGGCGGATTATCAAGGTTGGTATGTTGGCGTTTTCCGCGCGCGCGAGGCCGCCGGCATTGTCCTTATTGGAGATGACCAAGCATATCCTGGCCGGATAGTCGGCCTCGCTGCATGCGTCGATCAGTGCCTGTAGGTTGGTTCCACTGCCAGATATCAATACAGCAAGTCTCAGTTGTCTTGCCGGGCCTTCGCGCCCACCCGCGCTATCGTTTTTTTTTCGCCTGCTCATGTTATTGTATTCCGCTTTTCAAGGGAGCCCCTCCCTGAGATGGCCGCGCATTCGCAACATACTTTATGTCTGGGCTTTCTGTAATGATTCAGCCGCGAACCTTACGGAGAGTTAGCGTTCTCGCTGGATTGCTCGCCCTCTGCGTCACCCTTTCTTCGGGTGCCGTGAAAGCGGATTCGGTATACACGGTGCGGGATATCGCTGTGGATTCCTCCGCCAAATCGGCTGCTGAAGCACGGTCCGTGGCCCTGGCCAATGGCCAACGACAGGCTTTCGAACGCCTCCTCCAACGCCTGGTGTTGTCGGCCGATCGCGTGCTCGTGCCAGTTCTCGAAACCTCCCAGGTGGCGGATCTAGTTGACGGCTATATAATAGAAAAAGAATTAGTATCTTCAACAAGATATAGAGCAAGTTTAATTTTTGACTTTAATAAAATAGCAGTTAGAAAATTGCTACAACAGCAAAAAATTCGCTTTGCCGAGACACGTAGCAACAACGTCCTTCTTTTACCGATATTTGATGCCGGTAACGGCGCCTCCTTGTGGCTCGAGCCAGCTGACTGGCGTAACGCATGGTTGGCGCGCCCGGCCCATGAGGGCCTAGTTCCCTTGATCCTACCGCTCGGAGACGTCATGGACATGGCGGCGATCGAGCCCTCGCAAGCCCTCGCGCCATCGCGCGAGGCACTTTTCAGTCTGGCCGAACGATATGGCACTCAGGAAGTTGTCGTTGCCTCGGCTTATCTGGAGCTTCCGGACTGGCCGGTGGAAGACGATCCCGATGTCGATGGAGGGAACGTCAGTGATGCCGGTGGTGACCCGTCTGGCGATGCCGCAGAAACTGACGTAGCCAGCAGCCCTCGGGTCCGCGAGCCCGTGGAGGGCGCAATTTTGCAGCTAACTATCCATCAGGTCGGGGCAGCAACGCCATCACCGTCGACTGAGTTGTTGCGCGGCGCGCGCGGCGAAAGCAGAGAAGACCTGTTGGCGCGCGCGGTGGCGCGCGTCGTGGCGCATATAGAAAGTGGTTGGAAGCAGGCCAACATGCTGCGCTTTGGGCATGAGAACGAGATGCGCATTGTGGTGCCGCTAGAATCTTTATCGGAGTGGGTTGAAACCCGGCGTCGATTGCGTGAATTGGCGGTGGTTGCCAGTGTGGATTTGGCTAAATTATCGCGCGGGCAAGCCGATGTGTTGCTACGTTATTTCGGCGAGAAAGAACAATTAATGCTGGGGCTCGCACAATCGAATCTCGCCTTGAATTTTGAATCTGGCGGCTGGGTATTGCCGAGTGAGGTCACCAGTGGGCAGAGTAGACCGAGCGAGAAGAATCTATAATTCCATGATAGCTGTGACGCCATGACAATGAAAATTCGCACCTTTACAGGAATTTGGCTGGCGGCGCTCGCCGTTGTGATCATCTTGCTGCTGCTCTTTCAAAGCATCCTGCTGCCCTTTGTGGCCGGAATGGCGGTAGCCTATTTTCTCGATCCGGTCGCCGATCGGCTTGAGAAAGCCGGCCTCTCCCGGACTCTTGCCACCACCATCATTACCTCTGCATTTACGATCCTTGTTGTTTTGTTTCTGATATTCGCAGTGCCGCTGTTGCAGAGGCAGATCGTCGATTTTCTCGGCAACCTGCCCAATTATTTTCAGTCCGTTCGGGGGTGGGCCGAGCCCTTGGTCGAACGCTGGACGAATAAGTTAGACACGGAACAAGCCGATCGCGCTGACGCGGTGATCGAGCAATTTTCCGAGCGTGCGGCACAGTTTGTCCTCGGCATGCTGGGCAACGTCTGGGCTGGCGGGATGGCGTTGGTTAACTTGCTCGCCTTGTTGTTCATCACGCCGGTCGTCACATTTTATTTGTTGCGCGATTGGGATTCGATTGTCGCTCGGTTGAATGGCTGGTTGCCAAAAGCGCAGGCCGAGACCATTCGCGAGCAGGCGCGCCTCATGGACAGCACGCTCTCCGGTTTTATACGTGGCACCGGAATGGTGTGCATCATACTGGGCATCTTTTACGCTGCGACTCTGAGTGCCGCAGGACTTCAATTTGGCCTGGCGATCGGCTTGGCCGCCGGACTCCTATCGTTCGTTCCTTATCTCGGGTCGTTGGGCGGCCTGATAATATGTGTCGGTTTGGCCTTTCTCCAATTTGATGAGGGTTGGCGAATTGCCGTCGTCGCCGGTATTTTCATTGTTGGCCAACTTGCCGAAGGCATGATTCTTACGCCCAAGCTGGTAGGTGATCGTATTCGACTGCATCCGGTGTGGGTCATCTTTGCCGTTCTCGGTGGTGGCACCCTATTCGGATTCGTCGGCATGCTGATTGCCTTACCGGTCGCGGCATTGATGGGCGTAATCATTCGTTTCGGCATCGGCCAATATCTCGAAAGCAATATTTATCTTGGCGGCGAAGAGATGGCTAAGACGGACGAAGTTTCCGAAACGCAGCAACCCTAGAGTAGATGCCCAAGCAAAGGCGCGAGACCGTTCAGATTCCGCTCGACCTTGGCCACCGGACGGCGCAGGGCCGAAAGGATTTCATCGCAGCACCATGTAATGAAAATGCGTTGCTGTGGATTGACCGCTGGCCTGATTGGCCGGCGACCGGCCTTTCGTTTTACGGCTCGCCCGGATGCGGAAAAACGCATTTGGCTGAAATTTGGCGGGTGCGGAGTGGGGCCACCAAGGTTGCCGCGATGGCGCTTCGCGGGCGGGATGCGGCGGAGATAATTTCAAACGCCCCCGCGCTGGTAATCGAAAATATCAATGCCGATGTCCCGGAGCAGACGCTTTTGCATCTTTACAATTTGATAGGCGAAAGGAACGGGCACATTCTATTCACCGGACTTGAAGCGCCGGGGCGTATGGGGTTTCGCCTCCCGGACCTTCTCTCCCGCCTTCGCGCCATGCCGGCAATATCGATTGCCGATCCTGACGACATGGTGTTGAGCGCCGTCATGCGAAAAATGTTTGAAGATCGACAATTGCTGATTGGGGAGGAAATTATCTCGTTTCTGCTGGCCAGAATGGAACGTTCTTTCTCCGCCGCCCGCAGCATTGCGGCGGAGATAGATCGCCTTGCGCTCGCCGAGCAGCGGCAGATAACTATACCCCTGGCTCGGTTGGCACTTGCTGAGGCGGAAGGGCGGTAAATTGCAGCCCGCGCGCCGCATGCTAGAATGGAATTCTAGTAAGCCCGCCATTGCCGATTGGGAACGTAATAAAGCGAAGTAAATGGAAGAGCAGAGAACAAACGCCACCGATATTCAGCTACAAGCCTTTTCGCCGGAGGAGCGCTACATTAATCGCGAGCTTTCCTGGTTGGCGTTTAACGAGCGCGTGATTGAGGAAACCGAGAACGAGGCGCACCCGCTGTTAGAGCGTGTGCGCTTTCTTTCGATTTCCGCCTCCAACCTTGACGAATTCTATATGGTGCGGGCCGCCGGACTACGTGGACAAGTGGATGCCGATGTCAGGCAACTCAGCCAGGACGGATTGACGCCCGGCCAACAGCTCGACGCTGTCAATTCGCGGGCGGGAAAACTGATGGCGAGGCAACAGGATTGCTGGCACGAATTACGTGGTCTGCTCGGTGGCGCCGGCGTTTTAGTTTCAGATCTCGAAGACTTAGACGAAGCGGACCTTGAATGGGCCGAGCAATATTTCATGAGTCGTCTGTTTCCAGTCTTAACGCCCCTCGCCATTGATCCTGCGCATCCCTTTCCATTCATCCCCAATCTTGGCTTTGCGCTGGTTTTGGAACTGAAGCAATTGCGAAATGGTTCAGCCCGTCCGGCGCTCGTTCCCCTGCCTGCTGGAGTGGGTAGATTTGTGCCACTTCCACCACGCCCTGGGCACGCCCTGCGCTATTTGCCGCTTGAGAAGCTTGTTGAGCAGTTTCTCGAACGGCTTTTTATTGGGTCCTCGATCGTCAAAGTGGGTCAATTTCGAATTCTTCGCGACAGCGATATCGAGTTGGAAGAGGAAGCGGAGGATTTGGTCCGCGTATTTGAATCCGCTCTCAAGAAGCGTCGCCGCGGCAATGTGATCCGCCTGGAAGTCAACAACGGCATTGCGCAAGGGCTGCTCGATTTTGTCGCAGGCAGCTTGGCGGTGGATAGCTCTGGCATTGTCAAAGTCGATGGTCTTTTGGGAATGGCAGATACGGCAGTGCTCATCGAATGTGGCCGTTCTGATTTGCTGTTCCCTCCGTATCACGCGCGATTTCCGGAGCGGGTGAGGGAGCATGGCGGTGATTGTTTTGCGGCAATCCGCTCCAAGGATTTGCTCGTGCACCATCCCTACGAAAGTTTTGAGATGGTCGTGCAGTTTCTCAATCAGGCGGCGCGTGACAGCGATGTGGTCGCGATCAAGCAAACTCTCTATCGCACCAGCGATGAATCGCCGATCGTGAAGGCCCTGATTGAGGCGGCGGAGGCCGGCAAATCAGTTACGGCCCTGGTCGAGTTGAACGCTCGCTTTGACGAGGAAGCGAACATTAAATGGGCGCGGGATTTGGAGCGTGCCGGCGCCCAGGTCATATACGGCTTCTTCGACAAGAAAACCCATGCAAAGGCATCGCTCGTGGTGCGGCGCGAGGCTGATGGTATTCGCAGTTACGTTCATTTTGGCACCGGAAATTATCACCCGATCACTGCGAAGGTGTATGCAGACATTTCCTTCTTCACCTGCGATCCTGCGCTTTGCCATGACGCGGCCTATTTGTTTAATTATCTGACAGGCGGCGCTCGTCCAGACAAATTCGAATGCATCGCCGTCGCTCCCATCGATCTGCGCCATGAAATATTATCTTTGATCGACGACGAAATCGCTCACGCGCGCGCCAATCGGCCGGCCGTAATATGGGCGAAGCTAAATTCCTTGGTCGATGGCGAGGTCATCGACGCGCTCTACAGAGCATCTCAGGCCGGTGTATCCATAGACTTGGTGGTGCGGGGCGTTTGTTGCCTGCGCCCAGGAGTGCCGGGACTGTCTGAAAACATCCGCGTTAAGAGCATCGTCGGGCGTTTCTTGGAACATGCACGCATCGTCTGCTTCGGCGCAGGCCACGGCTTGCCTTCGGCGGAAGCGAAAGTGTTCCTGTCCTCGGCGGATTGGATGCCGCGAAATTTTGATTGGCGGGTCGAAGTTCTGGTCCCGATTTTTAACGACACAGTTCATGCTCAACTCCTGGAGCAGATAATGCCCTTCAATATGAAGGATACGGATCAGAGCTGGGAGCTGGGAGCGGACGGCGAGTATTCGCGCATCTGGGGGGACGGCGAGCGTTTCAACCTCCATGAAGCTTTCATGGCGCCGCCTGGCCTCTCGGCCGACGGCAGCGCGAGACGCGCCAAACTGACGACTGTTCCCTAATATCGAAGCTCAAAAACTTCATTCAGCGAGTTCGTCGGCACGCGTTTCGTCCGGCGGCCCTTCATTTCCGCGTCGCGGGCGCCGGCGTGGCCGCTTAGATCGTTTGGGCGGGGCCGTTAGTTTCGCCGCTTCTGCATCTTGCGGAATAACCTGAATCTGGCCGTTCAAAGCCGTCAACGCGACACGGCCGTCGGTGAGCGCGAGTGCGAGTTCACCGAAAAGCTCTAGCCGCCAACCGCTGAGTAGCGGCGAATCCTCATCGCCGGCAGCAAAACGTTCCAAATCACTGACTGTAGCGACCAATTTCTGTGCGACACCCGTTTGTTCGCAGCGCATTTTCAGCAAAACCTTCAAAAGCTCCATAAGCGGCGCCATGCCAATCGGCTTTTCGATATGCTTGGGCGGCACCGGATAACTCTCCTTGCTCAGCGAAAGCGCATGTTGGACTACCTTCAAAATCGCCCGTCCCATTTCTCCTTCTGCCAGTTTTTGGCTGATGGCGCGTACCCGAGCGAGCTCATCAACGTTGGTCGGAGCGCTCGCCGCGATCTCGGTCAACGCTTCTTCCCGGATGACACGGTTGCGCGGAACGTTGCGGCGCTGTGCTTCTTTTTCTCGCCAGGCCGCAACTTCTCGCAGGATCGCCAAGAAGCGAGGCTTGGCATTGCGCACTTTAATGCGCAGCCAGGCATTCTCAGGTTCATTTTCATAAGTTGAGGGGCTCGTGAGAATTTTCATCTCCTCATCGATCCAGCTTCGCCTACCGTTACTTTCCAACTGGGCGGATAGTTTGTCGTAAATTGGCCGCAGGTGGCTGACATCGGCCACCGCATAGATAAGCTGACGATCAGTGAGCGGACGGCGCGCCCAATCAGTGAAACGCAACGTCTTGTCTATTTGAGCGTCGGCAAGCCGGGCGGCAAGTTTCTCATAGCCGACCGAATCGCCGAACCCACAGACCATCGCCGCGAGTTGAGTGTCGAACAGGGGGGACGGCACATGACCAGTCAGGTGATGGAACAGTTCGACGTCCTGCCGCGCGGCATGGAATACCTTCAAGACGTTCTGATCTGTGAGCACATCGTATAGCGGCGTGAGGTCGATCCCCTCCGCCATCGGATCGATGATTACCGACTCGTCCGGTCCGCCCACCTGGACCAGACAGAGTATGGGCCAAAAAGTATGTTCACGCATGAACTCGGTATCTACCGTAATGTAGGTCGCCTTCTTCCAGTCAGCACAATACTCGGCGAGAAGGGCGCTCTCGGTGATAACGGTGATGCCGGTCATTTCAATGCCCCGGCTTCCCTCAAAAGCGCCACCGCTTCGTCGTGGCCGCGCAATTTGGCTGCAATCATCGGGGTTTTCCATTTTTGCATGATGCTTTCTGCGTTCGGGTTGGCGCCAAGGGAGAGTAAAAAGCGAATTATTTTAGTGCGCCCGTAATGCGCGGCCATGATCAGCGCGGTGCGGCCGTATTGATCGGCGCCATTGACATCGGCGCCGCGTGAGACCAGCAGTTTAACCGTTTCCAGCCCATGGTATTTCTTTGCGGCCATCATCAAGGGGCGTCCGCTGTTTTTTCCGCCCCTCGCTAAGTATTCGATGTCGGCACCGGATTCGAGCAGGAATTCGATACTGTCATTTTGCAACATCAGGGCCGCCCAATTCAGCGCAGGCCAGCCCGCCCAATCGGCCACATGGATATCCACCCCCTCAGCCATCAGGGCGCGCAAGGCGTGGGTGTCGCCAATCTTCGCGGCTTCCAAAAACTCAGCCGACCGCTCGTCCGCAAAGGCTGGAAGGGCAAAAAAAACGAAAACGAGGCTGTATATGAATTGTCGCGCCATGAGGTCTTTCCGTGTTTACTCGAAAGCAGCCGATTCGGCCAGTGCATTGCGTGTGAGCCTTGACAAAAGGACCTCATCCATGTGCTTTCTCGCCCGCCGTTACCGGACCATATAGGTCAAATCGCGGCCTAATCAGGAGCCGACAAGGATGCATCGCTACAGAAGCCATACATGCGCCCAATTGCGCGCCGAACACGTTGGGCAGGAGGCCCGCCTGTCCGGTTGGGTGCACCGGGTGCGCGATCACGGACACCTTGTCTTCGTTGATCTGCGCGATCACTACGGGGTGACGCAATGCGTCGTCGAGGCCGACCACGAAATGTTCGAAGTAGCGCGAAACTTAAGATCAGAAACCGTTCTGACCGTTTCCGGCATGATCGATCGGCGCGACGGGGAGACAGTTAACACGCGCCTGCCGACGGGCGAAGTGGAGTTGCGCATTCGCGAAGTGGAAATTCAAAACGCCGCCGAGACGTTGCCGCTACCGGTTCACGGTGAACATGAATATGGAGAAGAATCGCGTCTGCGTTACCGCTTCCTCGATCTCCGTCGTGAGCGCATGCATCGCAATATGATGCTGCGGAGCGGGATTATCGCGAGCATCCGCCGGCGTATGATTGAACAGGACTTTACCGAATTTCAGACTCCGATATTAACGGCGAGTTCCCCCGAAGGCGCCCGCGATTTTCTTGTACCGAGCCGGATGCATCCGGGTGAGTTCTATGCCCTCCCTCAGGCACCGCAGCAGTTCAAACAACTTATAATGTGCTCGGGCTTCGACCGTTATTTTCAGATCGCACCGTGCTTTCGCGACGAAGATGCGCGCGCTGACCGCTCTCCCGGGGAATTCTATCAACTCGATGTCGAAATGGCGTTTGTCGAGCAGGAGGACGTGTTCACCGCCATCGAACCTGTCATGCACGGTGTCTTTACCGAGTTTTCGGACCGTGACGTGACACCTCTACCTTTCCCCCGCCTAACCTATTCTGATGCCATGCTGCGCTATGGCAGCGATAAACCGGACTTGCGAATCGCTACCGAAATTGTCGATGTCACCGAGTTTTTCGCGTTGGAAGAGGTGGCATTTAAGGCGTTTAAGGGGGTTATTGAGAAAGGCGGCGTGGTGCGCGGCATTCCGGCGCGCGGCGTAGCGGACAAACCGCGCAGCTTTTTCGACAAGTTGATCGAGTTCACGCAGGCGCTCGGCGCCCCGGGCCTCGGCTACATCGTCTTCGAGGCTGGCGGCGGCAAGGGACCTATAGCCAAGTTCATCCCTGATGATGTCATCCAGAAATTAAAAGAAGCGTCCGGCCTGGGCGATGGCGACGCCTTGTTTCTCAGCTGCGATAAAGAAAACCTCGCCGCGCGCTATGCGGGCGCGGTTCGGGTCGAACTTGCGCGCCAACTAAGCTTGATCGAGGAAGGATGTTTTCGCTTTTGTTGGATAGTCGACTACCCGATGTTCGAGCGCGACGAAGAAAGCGGAGCCATCGCCTTCAGCCATAATCCGTTTTCCATGCCCCAGGGCGGGCTGGAAGCGCTTGAAAACAAGGACCCTCTCGATATTCTCGCTTGGCAATACGATATCGTCTGCAACGGTGTCGAACTTTCGAGCGGCGCGATCCGAAACCACCGCCTCGACGTTATGGTCAAGGCGTTCGAGATTGCCGGCTATGAAAAATCGGAAGTCGAGACCCGTTTTGGCGCGCTCTATCACGCCTTCCAGTATGGCGCACCGCCGCATGGCGGCATCGCGCCGGGTATCGACCGCATCGTCATGTTGCTGGCGGACGAGCCCAATATTCGTGAAATCATCATGTTTCCCTTCAACCAGACGGCGCAGGATTTGATGATGGGCGCGCCAGCGCCGGCATCGCCGAAACATTTGAAGGAATTAAGCCTGCGTCTTGATTTGTCGAAAAAGCAGGCGGCGGTGAAAGAAAGCGGCGAAGGCCTAGCCGAGGGTTCAACCAAACCAAACTAGCTTGATGCCAGCGCCGGCGACGCATAGCCTCGACAGATAAATAGTCCATTCCGAAGACGGCAAGGGGCCATGGCGAAAATCCAGTACATCAGGACTCAGCAAAAAAATTCGTCTCCTCACACGACATGATCCACAATCGCGTCAATTTCGACAATCACCTCAACCGCCGCGAAGTGTTCAAACCTAACCGCTCTCTGGTGTTCGTTGAATGACGTCAACCCGCAGCGTGAAAATCTCGATAGCGTTGATTGCCGAGATCACCTTCAGTTAACACGATACCGCGCAATGGTCATGGTCGATTTAATAATAGCTAGGCCACGGAACGTAGGCGGGTGTAGGCGACCGGTTTGTCGAATCCTTTCAAATGCGCAGCTCCCACTTCGAATTGCATGCCTGCAAGGAGAGTCCCGACTGCGGGGTCGCCGGCAAGGGATTCGGAGAGGACGACATCGCCGCCTTCGCTCAGCTGCTGCAATCGCGCCGCGAGATTGACTGTTGCTCCGAAATAATCGAGGCGGCCATTCAAATTGACGGCAATCGTTCTGCCGGCATGGGCGCCGAGCTTAATAACAAGTTCGCCTTCTTCCTGCGATGCGTTGAAGGCGGCTATATGGTTTTGTATTGATAGCATGGCGCGCACGGCATCGGCTGGTTCGCCAAACGCCGCCATTACGGCATCGCCGATGGTCTTGATGATGGCGCCGTTATGCTCGCGCACTTCGTCAGCAAGAAAGGAGAAATGTTCGCGTACCAAATGATAAGCCGGCCCGTCGCCGATGCGATTGTAAAGCGCGGTCGAGCTGCGCAAATCTGAAAACATCAAGGCGATATGCCCGATCGCAGCATCGTCGCCGGCCCGCAAAACCTGATTGCCGCATAAGTCGCGAAACGCCTGGAGCGCCGTAACTTTATCTGCAGTGACGATGTTATTGAGCCAGTCGCGGCGTTCGATAAGAAGGGTGAGGCGTTTCTTACTTTCATTGCGCAGTTTTGCTTTGCCGGGGGCCGCCCTATCGCCGGCTCGCATTTCGTCATCGCCGGAGATTACTTCGGGGAAACCGCCGCCTTCATAATCAACTTCCACCATGCCGCCTGGCTCGAGCGTGCGAATGTCGTAAGCGCCGGGCGCAATATCGATGTCCAACTCAGCACTTTCGCCTGGTTCCAAAATTTTCTGCAGCATGACGTGTGGCGTATGAGCCGGACTCATGAGGCAAAAATTCTCATCCGGGTTTATCGGGCGAATGGCCGGCGCGGGGTGAAAGCTCAGCTCTACATTGGCCGAGAAGTCACGTTGATAATCAATGTTGCAGGACGGGCAGTGGATACCGTCGGGCAAAGATGCCAGGTCCGGTATGGCGCCTTCACCGCCCCGGCAACGCGGGCAGATAAGATCCCATCGCATGCCAAGAATGCCAACCCGAACAGCTTCCAGGCACAACTCTATAGTCTTGCGCGGTTCTGCATCCCAACGCTGTGCGAGCTCCAGCGGGCGGATGCGGTTCATATCAACATCGCCTCCGGTGGCAATAAATTCAGCCAGCAGGCGCGCTAAATTATGTCCATAGGGGCCGCCTTCGATCTCTACGACGAGTTGCGTCAAGCGGGCTCGCATGGCGGCAGAAATTTTGTCGCCTGCGAGTGCGGCTGGCAGTGGTCCGTTGTCCAACATGAAGGCGGTGTTGGCGGTGATATATGTCTCGACCTTGTGGGCGATTTTTGCGCCTCCGCCGAAGAGTAAAAAAAGCGTGCCGAACAGATTGCTGCTCTCCATGGAGAGTTCGGCATGTACATGACATCCGTTGCCTTCCGGTGTCAGTTCGAATGACGCGGTGATATTATCGAATACGCCCTTACGAAAGCGCCTGATGTTGCGCATTTTGTGCTGTGCCACCCACTCCCACGGAAATTCTTCCCACTCGGATTGAAACGGGCCGAACTTCCCGCGGGCAATGCGTTCGACAGAACCATCCGGGCGGGGAGTTTGCGTTACTTGATGACGCGGGAAGCCGGTCGCCTCATTGGAGCGTGGTGAATCTATCATGAGCGGCCACATCACCTCCGGCGAATGGTCGAAATGATAATCAAGTACGTAATTCTGACGCATGACGAACTAGCATTTGGCGCGGTGAACAGCGACCAATTCGTTCAAACTGGTCACCCGCAGATCCGGCTGCGCGTCGGTTGGCGGCGTCATGCCAGCACCGTACTCGGTTTGCCGATCGACCCACACATTGGCGAGGCCCAGCGCCCGAGCCGGCGCAATATCGTGATAAAGACTTTGAGCCACATGGAGGATTTTGCTGCGGGCCACTCCCAATTCTGAGAGGCGCTCGAAGGCGAAATGAAAATTCTCTAGCGCCGGTTTATAGCTACCTACATCTTCCGCGGTGACGATCGCGTGAAAAGGCTCGCCGAGTAATTGGTGCGTACGAGCGAAGGAAGCGTTGTCGACATTCGTGATAGCCACAAGCTTGAAATGTTGACCTAGATAGGCGAGCCCATCTCGGCTATCCGGAAAAGGCGGCCACAGACCGACGGAATTGCCGAAAAGCTGCATTTCGTCTTGGTGTGCCGGCCTATCGAATTCGTTAGCGATCCGCCCAAGTACGTTTGCTACGACGTCACGGTAGGGCAGCCCCGGTTGTTCTTGCTGTATCACCGTTTCATGGCGGCCATAGGCGGCCAGCAAAACGCTATGATCCATCCCTAAACCGGACCGCTCATGCCACGGTGCCAAAGCCGTGAGCATGCCGCGCTCCCAATCCACCAATGTTCCGTAGCAATCGAATGTAAGAGCGGAAAATTCACCAATCTGCATGGAGTCTCCCGACTTGGGCTAAGCTTCGACACCATAAGTTAGCACAAAGAAAAATGGGGTGCGCGTTGCGCGCACCCCATAAGGTCCAATGGTCTTAGCCGCGGGAGAAAAACGGCCGTCAGGAACAACCACTGGTGGAGCCACAGGTGTCACATTTCATACAGGTGCCATTTCGCACCAGTGTAAAATTACCGCATTCGACACAGGCCTCGCCCTCATATCCTCTGAGACGCGCCCGACGAATCCGTTCTAGCTCAAGATCGTGTTCCGTCGCCGTTTCATGCGCTGGATCGACGGCTACTGCCGCAGCCGCGCCACTGGTGAAGCCTTTTACTTCCACGCCATTGTCGGTAACGGTCCTAAGGTGACTGGTGGACGCCTCGTCGTTCGTCGAGAAACCGCCGTTTACCACCATCAGACTGCTGCGCACGTAGCCGGCACTGGTTCCGTTGCTGCTGAGCGCGGCGGCAAAACCCTGCACTCCGCCGCCGCCGCCGGAGGCATCCGCGCCATGGGTGGGCTGGTCGCTTTGAGACTCACCCCGGCCAATTGTATCCGGCAACAGGTCGGCCGCTTCCACGTGAGCCAGGTCACTGCGTCCGAGGTAGGAAATAGCCAATTCGCGGAATATGTAATCAAGAATGGACGTGCTCATCTTGATCGCTTCATTGCCCTGCACCAAGCCCGCCGGTTCGAAGCGGGTGAACGTGAAGGCGTCGGTATATTCTTCAAGCGGCACGCCATATTGGAGGCCGATAGAAATGGCGATGGCGAAGTTGTTCATCAGGCTGCGGAAGGCTGCGCCCTCCTTGTGCATGTCGAGGAAGATTTCCCCAAGATTGCCGTCTTCAAACTCGCCCGTTCGAAGATAAATTTTGTGTCCGCCGACGATCGCTTTCTGGGTATAGCCCTTGCGACGGTCCGGTAGGCGCCGCCTCTTGCCCTCATGCAAGAACACCTGTTCGACGATGCGTTCGGTTACCTTGACGGTGCGCACAGTCTGGGGTTGTTCTTCAATCTCTCCATCTAACTCGTCGCCGAGCGCCAAGACGCTAAGCGGTTGTGACAATTTCGAGCCGTCCCGGTAAACCGCGTTGGCTTTGAGCCCGAGCCGCCAGGAAAGCAGATAGGCATTGGCGCAGTCCTCGACGGTGGCACCGGCCGGCAAATTGATCGTTTTCGAGATCGCGCCGGAAATAAAAGGCTGGCTTGCCGCCATCATGCGGATGTGGCTCTCCGCCGTCAGGTGGCGGGTCCCGAACCGGCCACACGGAGAGGCACAATCAAATACCGGGAGGTCCTCATCTCTGAGATACGGCGCTCCTTCGAGCGTCATTGCACCACAACAATACAGGTTAGCTGCCGCGATATCAGCATCGCTGAAGCCCATAGCAGGCAGAAAATCGAAGATGGGATTATTGATCTGCGCTTCAGTCAGATTCAACACCTTGAGGCAGAATTCTTCACCCAGGGTCCATTTATTGAATGCGAAGCGCAGCTCGAACGCGGTGCCAAGCGCCTGCTCCAAGCTGTCTAAAACCGACTTTGAGAAACCAATTTCGGCGAGGTTGTCGTGATTGATCGCCGGCGAACCAACGAGAGTGCCGTTCCCCGTGGCGTAACGCACAATTTCGTCGCATTCCTCATCACTGTAGCCCAGCACTTCGAGTGCGCGCGGCACCGAACGGTTGATGATACGGAAATACCCTCCGCCAGCCAGCGTCTTATGCTTGACCAGTGCGAAATCCGGCTCGATGCCAGTGGTGTCGCAATCCATGATCAGGCCGATGGTGCCAGTCGGCGCGATAACGCTGACCTGGGCATTGCGGAAGCCATTCGCTTCGCCGAGCTCTATGGCTTTGTCCCAGGAATTCCTTGCGGCGGCGGCCAACGCATCGTCGGCTAAATTGGCGAGATCGAGCGGCGCGGGCGAGACCGAAAGCCTTTCGTAGCTTTCTGAGTGACTTAGCGACGCACGGCGATGATTGCGGATGACGCGCAGCATATCCTCGCGATTAGCCTCAAAGCGTGGAAAGGCGCCGAATTCCCCTGCCATTTCGGCGGATGTCGCATAGGCGGTGCCAGACATGAGCGCGCTGATGGCACCACAGATGGCTCGGCCACGCGGGCTGTCGTAGGGGATGCCGCTCGACATTAAATATCCGCCGATATTGGCGAACCCGAGGCCCAGGGTGCGGTAATCATAGGACCGTTGGGCAATCTCGCGCGACGGAAATTGTGCCATCAGGACGGAGATTTCCAAGGTGAGCGTCCACAGCCGAACCGCGTGCTCGAATTCTGCGATCTTGAGGCGACCTTCCTCGTTTTGGAAAGTAAGCAAGTTTAGCGAGGCCAGGTTGCAAGCAGTATCGTCCAGGAACATATATTCCGAACAAGGATTGGACGCGTTAATACGTCCATCCGCCGGGCACGTGTGCCATTCATTAATCGTGTCGTCGTACTGCACACCCGGGTCGGCTGAAGACCAGGCAGCCAGAGCTATTTGATCCCACAGCGCGCTCGCCTTGACGGTTTTCGCCACTTTACCGTCCTTGCGCCGGATCAACTCCCAATCGCCGCCGCTCTGCACGCTTTCTAAGAATGCGTTGGTCACGCGTACGGTGTTGTTGGAGTTTTGCCCCGACACGGTCACATAGGCTTCCGACTGCCAATCCGTGTCAAAGATTTGAAAATCGATGGAATCGTAGTCCTGTTGCGCCAAACGGATGACGCGGTGGATGTAGTTTTCTGGAATCATTGATTTGCGCGCGGCGGTAATTTCTTTGCGCAGCGCGTCGTTCAATTTGGGGTCGAAACGCGCGTCTCCATCGCCAGAGCGGCACGCCTGCATAATGGCGTTCAAATGCTTGTTCGCAAGCTTCGAACCAGTGACCAGTGCGGCGACCTTTTGCTCCTCCGCCACTTTCCAGTTAATGAATTTTTCGACGTCTGGGTGATCGATATCGACAATCACCATTTTGGCCGCCCGGCGCGTGGTACCGCCCGATTTAATGGCTCCCGCCGCGCGATCGCCGATTTTTAGGAAGCTCATGAGGCCAGAAGAGCGGCCACCACCGCTTAAAGATTCGCCGTCGGAACGCAGATTCGAGAAATTAGTGCCTGTTCCCGAGCCGTATTTGAAGAGGCGCGCCTCGCGCACCCAAAGGTCCATGATGCCGCCTTCATTGACGAGATCGTCTTGGATACTCTGAATGAAGCACGCATGCGGCTGCGGGTGAGCATAGGCCGAAAGAGAGGGTTTGGTCTCGCCGGTTTCGAAGTCAACGTAATAATGGCCCTGCGCTGGCCCATCGATGCCGTAAGCCCAATGCAAGCCGGTGTTGAACCATTGCGGCGAATTCGGCGCGCACATTTGCCGGCTCAGCATAAAGCGGCTTTCGTCATAAAAGGCGCGGGCATCGGATTCGGCGTCGAAATAGCCTGCTTTCCAGCCCCAATAGGCCCAAGTGCCGGCCAGGCGGTCAAACACCTGCTTGGCGGAGGTTTCTCCAGTATCGCGCTCAGAAAGATTTACACTTTCAAGCGCCGCGTCGTCGGCCTCGCAGCGCCACAGCCAGCGCGGAACGCTTTCTTCCTCAACCGGGCGTATGTGGCTCGGCACTCCCGCCTTGCGAAAATACTTCTGTGCCAACACATCGCACGCTACTTGCGACCATGCGCTCGGCACTTCAATGTCATTCTGTGCGAAGACGATAGAGCCATCGGGATGCCGAATTTCGCTCTTCGTCTTGCGAAATTCGACGTCGTTGTACGGCGATTGGCCGTCAACAGTGAAGACCCGCTCTATGCGCATAACCTCGCCCCCCCAACAAACTTTCGCCAACTATCAACCATTGTTTCACTCCGATCCGGTTTTCCGATCTAGGTCGAATAAACCCTTTCGGTTCAAATACTTCGAGATGTTGTGGCTATATAGGTTTGCAACACAACATCTCGACGGAAAGCCACGTTACGCCGTTCAAATTCGGATGGCAACAACATTTTGGGGTTAGTGATTTTGACAACACTACATGGTGTGTCGAGTAACCTGTGGATAAAACTGTGGTTAAAATGTTAACAAGTAATAGTGAATAATATACAATATATTCAATGGCTTAAATTGTTGTCATTACTAATATAATTAATATAGGTGTGGAACGGTTTTAAAGTAAAATCTAAACTGTAACCGGGCTCGGCGCCTGATTCAGAGAAGTTTTTTTTAAGTTTCCCCCCCGATGCGGCGCCGAAAAATTTCTTCTGGATCAGAGTCCTGGACTGTGCACCACGCAGCGTGCATAAATCTCGACCGCGTCGAACACGACGAAATTGCAAGATCGCACGCCAGAGTTGCCGGGCGATCGATTGTGCGGATGGAGAACTTTGCATGGCTACCATCGGGACCCGGTTATTCACTATGTTTAGGGGTGAATTTGTCGGCAGGGACGAGTTTGCCAATCGTTATTTTCGTGAGAAACGCAGGCGGGAGGGCCGGCGCGAACGGCGCTGGGTGTTGTATAATGATGACGACGACGCATCGAGCGTTCCGCCATCATGGCACGGATGGTTGCACCATATTGTCGCGGAAACGCCCGCCGAAAAGCCCGTCGCAGTGAAATCTTGGGAAAAACCTCATTTGCCGAATCTGACCGGCACTTCAGCCGCTTTCCGCCCGCCCGGCCATCTATTGGAGGGCGGCAAACGCGACAAGGCGACAGGAGATTATGAGCCCTGGCGTCCGGAGTAATCGAGCTATTTTGAACAGGCTAGCAGCGCAAATGTAAATTTCTTCGGGCGGACCAGTTTTAGACGGCCTGCGGCATCGTTGTCGGCTGTGGCGTAAGTCGCTCTTGCCAGAGGTCGCTAGCTCGGCCGAACCAAAATGTGGCGTTTCTTGCCGGCTGAAAGCTTAATCAGGCCGTCCGCGTTGCAGCTTAACAGCGATACGGCGAAATCCTCTTCGGAAATCACATTGTCGTTTAAGCGCACACCGCCACCTCTGATCAGGCGCCGTGCCTCACCGCGCGATTCGCACAATCCGGCATCGTGCACGAATTGAAAGGCGGGAATTCCCACGGTCAGATCCACTTTGGAAACGCTGACTTCGGGCAATCCGCCGCCGCCGCCGCCGGCTTCGAATGTATCGCGCGCGGTTTTCGCCGCCGCCAGAGCGGCATCTTTGCCATGGCACATTTCGGTGGCGAGGTTGGCCAGCAGCTTTTTTGCTTCGTTTAGTTCTTCTCCGGCGACGGATTCAAATCGCTTAATTTCCTCGAGCGGCAATTCACTGAATAGACGGAGAAATTGGCATACGTCCCTATCGTCGGTATTTCTCCAGAACTGCCAATAATCATAAGAGCTTAATCTCGATTCATCGATCCAAACCGCGCCCTGCGCGGTCTTGCCCATTTTTTCTCCAGAGGCAAGCGTGATTAATGGAGTCGTCACGCCAAACAGCGACGCGGAATCGATTCTGCGGGCCAATTCGATACCACTTACAATATTACCCCATTGATCTGAGCCGCCCATTTGAAGTACGCAGTTTTCACGCCGGGATAATTCCATGAAATCATAGGCTTGCAGGATCATGTAGTTGAATTCGAGAAATGTCAGCGGTTGCTCCCGCTCCAGGCGCAAGCGTACCGAATCGAATTTAAGCATCCGATTCAATGAAAAATGGCTACCGATATCGCGCAGGAACGGGACATATTCGAGCCCTTCGAGCCATTCCGCATTGTCCACCATGATGGCGTCACCGCGCGCGTCGCCGAACGTCAGGAAGCGCGCGAAACAACCTTGAATGCCAGTTTTGTTCGCGGTGATTTGCGCGTCGCTAAGCATTTGCCGCGAGGCGTCTCGGCCCGAGGGGTCGCCAATCTTGGTTGTGCCGCCGCCCATCAAGACAATCGGTCTGTGGCCGCAACGTTGCAGCCAGCGCAACATCATGATCTGAACCAGACTGCCGACATGCAGGCTGTTGGCGGTGCAATCGAAGCCGATGTAACCGGTGATCGAGCCGTCTGCGGCGAGGGCATCAAGTGCCCTATCATCTGTACATTGATGCACAAATCCGCGCTCATGCAGCACGCGCATAAATTCAGAACGATATTCGGGCATGGCTAGCGGTGGTCCGTATTCGAAAGAAGCCTGGATGAGCAGGTCGCCGTGATGTAACACGGCCCACGTGCTTGGACAATTAACTGTGGCCATCAGCTGTCACAATCAACTTTGATGAGGCTATGGCCGAATTGAATGCAGGCGGGATCGGAATATTGGACGAAGATCGAGCCGGTCTAGTGCCGGTTTACGCATTGGGCTTGATGAGTGGGACGTCGCTTGATGGCATTGATGCGGCTCTAATTCGGACCGATGGCGAGCAAGTATTCGATTTTGGCCCGTGGCTGACGGTTCCCTACGATGCCAGTCTGAGCCAGGCATTGCGTAGGCTAATCGAAGGCAAGAGCGATGAAGCGGGTGAAGTGGAGGCGGCACTGACGGAGGCTCATGCCGCGGCCGCAAAATCGTTGATGGCTGAGGCCGGATACGGCGCCGGGAAGATACGCGTGGTCGGCTTTCATGGTCATACCATTTGGCACGACCCGTCGCATGGCGTAACCCGTCAATTGGGTGACGGCGCGCTGTTGGCGCGACGTCTTGCAATCGATGTGGTGAATGATTTCCGCACGGCTGATGTTGCCGCCGGAGGGCAGGGGGCGCCACTGGTGCCCCTCTATCATCGAGCATTGGCACGGACCACCAAAACAGCACTCGCACTGCCGGTAGCGATTCTGAATTTGGGCGGGGTGGCCAACATTACGTGGATTGGCAAAGATAACGCCCTGCGTGCTTTTGACACCGGCCCGGGATGTGCCTTGATCGACGATTGGCTGTTCTCTCGTACCGGCGCGCCATTTGACCGCGACGGGGCCCTTGCGGCGCGGGGGCGCGTCGACGAGGCGGCGCTCAAAATACTTTTGGGCGATCGCTATTTTTCGGCGCCGCCGCCCAAGTCGCTTGACCGCAACGCCTTTGACTGCGCCGCTCTTTCGTCACTATCTGATGCCGACGGAGCGGCGACGCTGGTGGCTTTCACCGCCCAGGCGGTGGCATTGGGGCTCGATTTATGTCCTGCTAAGGCCCGGCGCCTGCTGGTTACTGGCGGTGGAAGGCATAATGCTTGCTTGTTGGCGGCACTTTCCGAGCGAACCGAAATCGCGGTCGAGTCAGTGGAAAGGGTAGGCTGGCGGGGAGACGCGCTGGAAGCGGAAGCCTTCGCATACTTAGCGGTGCGGTCGCTGAACGGAGCGTTTTTGAGCCTGCCGGAAACCACTGGTGTGCGCCAAGCACAAAGCGGCGGCGTTTTGCACCGCGCCGGCTGATGGTGGTTTAACCAGCCTCGGCGATTGCCATATGTTCGTCTAAATAAGATTCGACGTGCTTGCCCAAAATATCGATCTTATCTTCGAACATATGATTGGCGCCTTTGATGACGCGGTAGTCGATCTCAATGTGGCGTTGGTTCTGTAATTTCTGCGCCAAAGTCGCGACGTCGGATTCAGGTACGAGATCGTCGCGCGCACCGTGGATAATCAGGCCGGACGATGGGCAGGGCGCCAAGAACGTGAAATCAAACATGTTGGCCGGCGGCGCCACCGCGATGAAACTGTGAATTTCAGGCCGGCGCATCAGCACTTGCATGGCGATCCAGGCGCCAAAAGAAAAGCCGCTGATCCAACAGGATTTCGCGTTCGGGTTAATCGTTTGCATCCAGTCAAGGGCGGTCGCAGCATCGCTCAATTCGCCGAAGCCATGATCGAAACGCCCTTGCGACCTGCCAACGCCGCGAAAATTGAAACGCAGGACTGAAAAACCGCGAGCTCTGAAGATATGGTACACCGTGTACACGAGCTTGTTGTTCATCGTTCCCCCATGCTGCGGATGGGGGTGAAGCACCAAAGCTATGGGCGCGTTGGGATCTTCGGCGTGGTGGTAGCGCGCCTCAAGACGCCCTTCGGGCCCGTTGATCATCACCTCTGGCATATCATTCCGTTACAATTTGAGTGAGCGGTTAAATCCATTTGGTTTACTGCGGCAAAGACACTATATAACACAAAATCAATGCCCAATATCTTGACAGACTAGGTCGGGTACTTAAAAATATTATGTATCGTAGATTTGCCCCGACAAAGTGTGGGCACTTGCGGCGCGAGCGCCAAGAGAATACTTACGTCTAGACCATTGATATACGACAGGTGCCGTTATGTTCAAGCGTATTAGAGAAGATATGGATAGCGTTTTTGGCCGCGACCCGGCTGTTCGCTCACGCGCCGAGATCTTTTTTTGTTATCCGGGCTTCCATGCGTTGCAATTTTACCGCTTCGGAAATTGGCTGTGGCGGCATCGCCTGTTCCTATTCGGCCGCTTTGTTTCGCATTTGGGCCGGATGTTTACGGGCATAGAAATTCATCCGGGAGCTAGCATCGGCCGGCGATTTTTTATTGACCACGGCATGGGCGTCGTGATTGGCGAAACTGCGATAATTGGAAACGACGTGACGCTTTATCACGGCGTTACTTTGGGAGGTGTCACATGGGCGCCCGGAAAGCGCCATCCGACCCTGGAAGATAATGTTGTCGTGGGCGCTGGCGCTCAGGTGCTGGGCCCGATTACTGTCGGCCGGGGCGCACGGGTGGGAGCCAATGCTGTTGTTTTGAAAGACGTTCCTGCGGGCGCAACTATGGTCGGCGTGGCTGCACGCCCGGCGGCGCGCACCCCGAAAGAGATGCGTGAGCAGGGCGGTTTCGCGGCATACGGAACGCCGTCGCCGAATGTTGCCGACCCAATGTCTCGTTCTATTGAAGGATTGCTTGAGGAACTTGGCCGCTTGCGCGCCCGGCTTGAGCACCTCGAAAGCGCGAGTTCGAACCAACAAACGCAAAATATGTCTGGTGAAGAAGCTGGCGACGCAAAGGGCGACGCCGTTCCACCTAATTGTTGACCACAGGCGATTGAGTCGGCGACTGCCGAATGGAAAGGAATTTGTCATAAAGTTGGGCACGAAAGGCCGCTACGCGGTCATGGCGATGGTGGATCTTGCGAACTGTACCGTCATGCGCGCCAAGAACGGGCCGATCACGCTTTCCGATATCGCTGATCGCCAAGATATTTCATTGTCCTATCTCGAACAATTGTTCAGTAAGTTGCGGAAAAAGGGTTTGGTTAAAAGTGTCCGTGGTCCGGGCGGCGGCTATATGTTGGCTCGCGGCGCCGACCAATTGCGTATATCAGATATTGTCATGGCGGTGGATGAACCGCTCCGCGCCACACGTTGCGATCCCATGAGCGGCTCTGGCTGCATGCCCGACGGTGGCAGACGCGCGACGCATGATCTTTGGGAAGAACTCAGCAACCATATTTATCTGTTTCTCAATACCGTGACGCTCGAAGACGTGTGCGCAGGCAGGGTGTTGGGGTCCAGCGGTGTGCTGCATACGGCGCAGCGAGGCGACGGTAACCCACAGGCTACCGCGGCAGCCGAATGAGCGCGAGCGATCACCGAACGGAAGCAATTTATCTCGACTATAACGCCACCGCGCCTGTCAAACCGCAGGTAAGCGAAGCGGTTGCCAAGGCACTGGCGATGACGGGAAATCCGTCTTCCGTACATCAATTTGGACGTGACGCGCGCAATGCGGTGGAACTGGCGCGCGATCAAGTTGCGGCCATGATCGGCGCCCGCCCCGAAGAAGTGGTATTTACCGCCGGCGGCACCGAAGCCAATAACATGGCTCTGAACGGCGCCCGGCGAAGCCGCTTGATAATTTCTGCAATCGAGCATCCCTCGGTTCTGCGGGCCGCGGAAGCCCTTGCTGATTCAAATTCAGATAGAAATGGAAGAGAACTGGCAGTGCTTCCGGTTGACGGCAACGGGATTGTGTCGCTTGACGACCTCGACCGGGCGCTGGGTAATATAGCTGATGACGCGTTGGTTTCCGTCATGTTGGCCAATAACGAAACAGGCGTGATTCAACCGGTTGCCGAAATTGCCTCGCTGGCACAGAAACGCGGCGCCTTGGTTCATTGTGACGCCGTGCAGGCGCCGGGCCGTATCGCCTTCGATGTCGCTTCCCTCGGCGTGGATATGCTCAGCCTGTCGGCGCACAAGTTTGGCGGCCCGAAAGGCGTTGGCGCGCTTTTTGTAAAGAGTACGCTCGATTTGCAGCCCTTGGTCATTGGCGGCGGGCAGGAGCGCGGCAGGCGCCCGGGTACAGAAAATGTGGCAGGTATCGTTGGCTTCGGTGTCGCGGCGGAGTTGGCTGTCGACGATTTGCAGCGAGCGCCGCATATATCGGCCATGCGGGATAGGGCGGAACAAAGCCTCAGCGGCATCGATTCGAAGGTTAGAGTTTTTGGTGCGGGCGCGGAGCGGCTGCCCAATACCAGCTGCCTGAGTATGCCCGGCGTGCAAAGCGAGTTGCAGGTAATGGGTTTGGATCTCGCTGGAGTTGCGGTAAGTGCTGGCTCCGCGTGCTCCTCTGGCAAAGTGGAACCGTCGCACGTGTTACGCGCGCTCGGCTTGCCCGACGCGGAGACTGGATGCGCTATTCGAATCAGTTTCGGATGGGCAAGCCAGGACGAAGAAGTCGATACACTGGTGCGTGCCTGGCGCGCATTTTATGCCGGGTTGACGGCACGCTATACCAGCGGTGTTTCACAAATTTCGGGCAGTGATAAAGCTGCTGAACGTTGACCAAGCTGGGCAAGTTGAATTTGGATTGCGCCGTCGGCGCGGAGGATCCGACGGGCAGAAAGTTTATTGGAGAATTTGTCTATGCCACAAATGACGTTTGTCGTCGCCGACGGCTCCCATCTCGTGGTCAACGCACCGGTTGGCGATTCTGTGCTTGATATCGCACACGACAATCAGATTGCCATTGAAGGCGCTTGCGAGGGCTCGATGGCTTGTTCGACATGCCATGTCATCATCGACAAGAATTGGCACAACAAACTCGAGGAAGCGAGCGAAGATGAAGAAGATATGCTCGATCTTGCCTTTGGCCTGACGCGTACGTCACGCCTCGGGTGTCAGATCGTGATCACTGAAGAGTTGGATGGGCTCGTAGTTTCGCTTCCCAAAGAAACGCGAAACATGCTGCTCGGCTGACGGTGGCCGGACGAGTTTTGAGCGAGCATTCGAACGGGAGCTTGTTTGTCAGCTTGCGGGAGGCGAATGCCGACGCGTGGCGCAACTTTACCGCGCATCCCTTTGTGAAGGCGTTGGCCGACGGCAGTTTGCCCGAGACTGCATTTCGCCACTATTTGATTCAGGATTTCCTATTTCTTCGGCATTTTGCCAGGGCCTATGGTCTAGCTGCCTACAAAGCAGAGAGCCTGGAGGAAATTCGTGCTGCATCGCAAGGATTGCAGGCGATCCTCAACGTCGAGATCGGCCTGCATGAAGCCTATTGCGCCGACTGGGGGGTGGATTCCGCCACTCTCGAATCTGCGCTCGAAGACAGCGCCACGCTCGCCTATACCCGCTACGTATTGGAGCGGGGCATGGCCGGCGATTTGCTCGATCTTTATGTTGCGTTGGCGCCCTGCGTCATCGGCTATGGCGAAATCGGCGCCCGTCTCATCGCCGACAATAGCACCCGAATGAAAGGCAACCGCTTTGCCGCTTGGATTGAGATGTATGGTGGCAAGGATTATCAGACCATTTCGGCCGACGCCGTCCACTTACTCGATCGTGTCGGCAAGGCGCGCGGGGCGGACCTACGAATTACGGCTCTTAGCCGCACATTCGGCGAAGCCACCCGTTTGGAGGCAGCATTCTGGCAAATGGGCCTCGCGGCGGGCGAATAAGAAACCAACAGACCGGGTTGCGATGAAATCGTTGTGCTTGCCGGGCCAGTTTGGCGGCCTATATTGCGCCCATGTCCATACCATCCATTGATGTCGGAATAGACAAGCCGCGCAACAGGACCCGAATCGTCGTGGCCATGTCGGGCGGCGTCGATTCCTCTGTTGCCGCCGCGCTTTATGCCGAGGCCGGCTATGACGTGGTGGGCATGACGCTCCAGCTATACGACAACGGCGCCACGCAGGCGCGGACCGGGAGCTGTTGCGCCGGCCAGGATATTCACGACGCCCGCCGTGTAGCAGCGCATCTCGGCATCGCGCATTACGTCCTGAACTATGAAGATCGCTTTCGCCGCGAAGTCATGGATGAATTTGCCGATTCCTATTTGCGCGGGGAAACGCCAATTCCCTGTATCACCTGCAACCAAACGGTAAAATTTCGCGACCTGCTGGCTGCGGCCCGCGACCTCGAGGCGGACGCCTTGGCGACCGGGCATTATGTGCGCCGCGTAGTTGGTGCTGCCGGGCCTGAAATGCACCGCGCCCATGACGCCGGGCGGGATCAGAGCTATTTCCTCTTCGCCACTACCCGCGAGCAACTTGAATTTCTGCGCTTTCCTCTGGGTGATATCGGTAAGTCGGAGGTCAGGCGGCATGCCGAGCGCCTCGGACTTGCGGTGGCGGAAAAGCCCGACAGCCAAGATATATGCTTCGTCCCTGGCGGCGATTATGCCGCAATAATTGAAAAACTTCGGCCTGGCGCTGCCGAGCCCGGAGATATTGTCGATCTCGCCGGAGCGGTTGTCGGCGAACATGCGGGCATTATTCATTACACTGTCGGTCAGCGTCGGGGTCTTGGACTCGCCGCGCCTGAACCGCTGTACGTCGTCGCCGTGGACGCTGCAAGTCGGCGTGTTACGGTGGGCCCCAAGGCGGCGCTATTGTGCGACCGGGTCCGCCTCCGGCAGCCGCAATTTATCGACTCCGAAGCGTCGTTGCGGAGTGCTGGTGACGTTATCGTTCGATTGCGGTCCACACACCCGGGCGCGGCCGGCTATTTGACCCTGCTCGACAATGGCGAAGCCGAAATCCGCCTTGCCCAGCCCGAACCGGCAACCGCGCGTGGCCAAGCGGCGGTTTGTTATCGCGGCGACAAGCTCCTCGGTGGCGGGTGGATCGCGAGCATGGAACGGAGCGCGGCGCTGAGCCAGACGACCGCCGCATAGCGACCCGTCAAATCTCGGTAGTTAAAGACCTGTGATCTCCGCCACATGGTTGATTTGCACACTCCATGGTTGATTTGCACACTCAATGCCGCCTTAAAGCGCCACAGACGAATGATGGGCGCCTGGATAGTGCTTTGAAGCTATTGCGATATCGCAACAATTCGACCCGAGTTTTCTGCATGACGATTTAAGATTGAGTAGGCGGCATCGGCTATCGCGTCGTTATCTCCCAGAATTGTGACAACGATCACTTTCTTTTGAACAGATAGTTTGTCATAATGTAAACACTGTTCATCTATAGCATATTGTTATCGGCAACGACGTCCGGTTGGAGAATAATAAATTGAAATTGAGAGTGGGAGAGCGAGAGCTCGAAACTTTGAATTGGTCGATCGGTGGATTTAGAGCTTATGGACTTGAAGATCTTGAGCCCAAGGATCGTTTTACCGGGATGATGGAGCCTCAGGGAGGCCCATCTTGCGAATTTACCGGCCAGGTTACCCGCGTGGATGATGACGGCGTGCGAGCCGTTCGCTTCGTCGAGGTCGACCTTTCAACGATCTTAGCAATTCAAGACAGCCCGGCCGGTTAAGTGGCGCATCGCTGCGCTTGACAGGTCGCCGCGCCCAGTCGTATAGCCAACGCCGCGACGGCCGGGGCGGGATAGCTCAGTTGGTAGAGCAGTGGAATCATAATCCATGGGTCGGGGGTTCAAATCCCTCTCCCGCTACCAGCGCCAACCAGCACTAATTGCACGCCGGGTTACGATGATCGGGCGCGATCATCCTTCGTGGTATAAGCGAGCATGGCGGGCAGATTGCCTTCCAGATGGATGCGAACCTTGCTGTCGATTGGCACGAGGCGTATCTCCACGATCAGACCCCGGAATATGGAACAAGTTTCCACTTTGCCGCCATCATCATTCAACGCTTCTCCCCAGCCGGCTAAGGTCTGCCGAGAAATCTTACCCAGATTAGCCAGGTTAGGATGTATCCGGACCAGTGTGGTGGACGTCCAAACAGCTTTTCCGCGGTGGGGTAAGACGTTTTCGGGCGGTTTGCCGGTATTTCAATCCCGTAATAGTGCGGAACAGAGGCACGAGAATACTCTCATCGCGAAGACGCTTGCGGGTCGGCGGCGCTTGGCCCGGGGATTGATATTCAGTGCGTCGCTGATGCATCTAGTTGATTCATCAAGCGAGATTGGTGGCGCAATCGCTCTCTGTGCCGCCGTTAATTTGGGCGGATTTTCAGAATTTTCTGCGTGGGTCTTTGGAAACCGCTGTTCCGATATGCGGAAAGCCAGCCATGCACTAATATTCAATCCGATCCGCTCAGGTGGATCGGATCGCAATCCGGCGGGAAAATAAAGGTTTCATTGTTAACAGTTTAACTCCTTGACCAAGCCTTACTTATTGTTTTGATGGGTTAATTATTTATTACTAGATGGGATTCTGATAGAATTCGTCATAACCTTATGTTCGATTCTGCATTCGAAAGAATTGTTCGTTGTCTGACGTCAGCGCCTATGGAACAAACTAGTCGGATTGCATAAGGGAGGGTTT
>JAQBTG010000040.1 GCA_027624955.1 Pseudomonadota bacterium | reverse complement strand
GAATTGGCGCAACCCCCTGCCTCTTCAAGCCTTTGGTGATGGGCGGTTTAACATTCAATGTGGTGCCTTTCACCACGACGCAGAGTAATTACGGGCGAGGCGTCTCGCGCGCCATCGTGCCGCCATTCTGATTGTTGCCGTTGGTATCGCCATCGGCTTGGTTTATCTACTGCCGGCAAAGATCAGCCGCGGTAAGAGCGCCCGCGAGGCGATAGGAGCCGTGTCGGCATGCGCATTCTTCAGGTCCACAACAGATATCAGGGCGGACGCGGCGGCGAGGACCGGGTGATGGACAATGAGTCCCGTCTATTGCGTACGCACGGCCACGAGGTTCATCAATTCACCGCGCATAATGACGAAATCGGAAAGGGTCTGGACAAGTTCCGCGCCGCCCTTCGCATGCCCTATTCGAAAGACGGCGCCCGCAGAGTGGCGCAGGCCATAGCCACCTACCATCCGGATATCGTTCACGTTCATAATTTTCACTATGTACTGACGCCCGCCATCTTCGACACTTGCCGCAAGGCGCGCACGCCGTCGGTTCAGACGCTGCACAATTTCCGCGGTATTTGCGCCAATGCCACGTTTATGCGGGAGGGACGTGTATGCGAGGACTGCATGCATGGCTCGCCCTATCTCGGCGTGCTGCACCGCTGCTATGAGGATTCGGCCCTTAAAACTCTGCCGATTTCACGCACCATTGCATATCACCGCAAACGCAAGACCTGGCAAACCAAAGTGGACCGCTTCATAGCGCTGACAGAATTTGGCAAACGCAAATATGTCGAGGGCGGCTACAGCGAAAAACGCATGTCGGTGAAGCCCAATTTCTCCTATCCGCCCGAGCCGGAATGGCAAGCCGCAGCGGATGTTGAGATGGCCGACAGCGCACGTTCGGGCGCGTTGTTCGTCGGCCATTTACTTCCGTGGAAAGGAATTGCAGTCCTCATGGATGCCTGGCGGAACATTCCGACGCCGCTCAAGGTAGCGGGCTCCGGGCCGCTCCTCAATCTCGTTGTAGATGCTGAGAAATATGGCGTCACGCACCTCGGCCTGCTCGACGCCGAAGCGGTCTATCGCGAGATGCGACGCGCCAGTTTCCTAGTTTTTTCCTCCATCTGGTACGAATGTTTTCCACTCACCTTTATCGAAGCATTTGCCGCCGGCCTGCCGATCGTCGCGGCCAAGCTCGGCGCGGCGGAGGACGTTATCACGCATGGTGAGACGGGCCTTCATTTCGCGCCCGGTGATCCCCAGGCGCTGGCCGAAGCAGTGGCCTGGGCGGCAGCGCACCCCGAAGACATGGAGCGTATGGGCCAAAACGCACGGCGCCAATATGAAACGCTCTACACACCGGAGGCCAACTACAGCCGCTTAATGGAAGTCTATAAACAGACCATCGCCGAATATGAATGAAGAGTATGCGCGCTTGCTAAGCGTCGGCGTTCGTTTCGGCGTGCCATTTCCAGGCGGTTGCGATAATGGCTTCGATGTCGGTATAGGCCGGGCGCCAACCGAGTATTTTATTGATGCGGGTGGGATCAGCGACGAGGGTCGGCGGATCGCCTGGGCGGCGCGCTTCTTCCCTCACCGGGATGTTGATTCCGGTGATGCGGGCGACCGCATCCACTAGTTCACGCACCGAACAGCCCGTGCCGGTGCCGAGATTGAGCACCAAAGCATCGTCGGCCGCGAGCAAATGCTCCAGCGCCAATAGATGAGCGGAGGCGAGGTCATCCACATGAACATAGTCCCGGATGGCGGTGCCGTCGGGTGTGGGATAATCGTTGCCGAAGATGGAAAAATGCGTGCGCCTGCCGAGCGCCGTGTCTATGAGAATCGGAAGCACATGTGTCTCGGGCGAATGGCTTTCGCCAATGCGCCCTTCAGGGTCGGCCCCTGCGGCGTTGAAATAGCGCAACGCGGCATAGCTTAGACCATGCGCGGTGCGGCAATCCTCGAGCATATACTCCACTGCCAACTTACTGCGCGCATAGGGACTGATCGGCGCGAAAAGCGTGGTTTCGCTGATCGGTGTCACATCGGGTGCGCCGTACACCGCACAGGTGCTTGAAAAGACGATATGCCTGACCGAGGCGGCCTGCATCGCTTCCAATAGAACGAGACTGCCGACGACGTTGTTGCGGTAAAAACGCAACGGCTGGCGCACCGATTCACCAACTTCTATATAGCCGGCGAAATGCATCACCGCATCGGGCCTGTGTCGAGCAAACACCTCATCGAGGTGCGAACGCTCCCTTATATCGCCCTTCTCGAATGGTCCCCATTGGACGGCCCATTCATTGCCGTTTTCGAGATTGTCGTAAACGACTGGCAAATGCCCTCCGGCGGCAAGCGCCTTACACGCGTGGCTGCCTATATATCCCGCTCCGCCAGTGACGAGGACCGTGGCCATGCCGCCGTCCCGGTTTTACAAACTTACCGGATCTCCAATCGAGATAGTGCGGCGAATCGCTTCCTGGCGCAGGCCCAACGCCATCGGACGAACGACTCCAGGAATGACGGAAACATCATACATTTCAGAGACAGCGCCTTCGAGGCGTACCCATTGCACCAGATCGCCGGTGCTCAGATCCACGACGAATACGCCGCAGCGTGCTTCCGCCTTACGCTTGGTCAGATTGTCATCGAGATCGAGGCCCGAGAAGGTCCGATTCTCGCGGCATTTCGACATGCCAATAATGGCAAAGCCATTAATGAACGCAAGGCCGCGCATATACCCCGGGCAAAACGCGATAGGTTCGAACTTGCCCTTGTCCACATCGATGGTACCGAAATAGCCGGTGCCTGAGTTGAGCACATAAAGTTTGCCCTCATGCATGCGCGGCGAATGGGGCATAGAGAGGCCGGTCATGACCACTTCATTGCTTTCGACATCGACGATCACGCCGCCGCTCGCGCGATGCTCGCGCCAGCCATCGGCAGCATCCGACATACCGACCGAAGTCACATATTTTGGCGAGCCGTTCTCCATCGCCATGCCGTTCATATGGCAACGATCCTCCGCCGCCAGTTTGGAAATGTATTTCGGCCGCCAGATCGGTGCGAAACTGTGCGTATGGCTGACCGTCGCGAGGCAGCAAAACAATGTGTTCACAAAAATGATTCGGCCGTGCTTGTCGATGGCGATGTCGTGAACATCGATGTCGCCAGTGATGTAGGAGACCTGAGGCACGCAGAGCCGGTCAAATCCATCGCGCTTTTGTCCGGGTGCCAGGACATTCTGAAACTGCCAAATCTGGTAGAGCGAACTCAAATACATCGAATTCTGATCCGCGTAGAGGCCCATGCAGCGATTGAACGTGCGCTCGTACAGTGAAATCTTTCTATCTTCGCGCAGGCCAAGAAGGAAAACCTTACCCACCTGATAGGTGGTAAACGCGATGCTCGCGTTTTGATCGGCCAACCAATTGGTAAATTGGCGCGACGCCATGATTTCGATCTTGCCCTGCTTGGCCTGCGCCTGCGCGGCCTGATTGGCTTGTTGCTTTGCCGGCTGTTGCTGTTGGGCGCCTTGCGCCGCACTGCCAGCCTGCCCGCCCACGCCTTATTGACGCATCGCCGCTGTCGACGGCACTGTGATATATTTTCCGCCGGGCTTCGCTCCGCCGTTTTCTTCAGCCATTCCCAATTCCTGCTCGATTTGAAACAAAAGGATATTAACGGCAGACCTTGCGACCCGTTTCCGCCACGCGGGATCATAAAGGGTTCGCTCGGTAAAATCGTAAATTAATTAGGCGACCTGCGCTAGCTCACTGTTCTTGTGCGATATCGGCACCCTTGATAGAACCGCACCGCATCCATCATCTGGCCGGAGCTTACGATGAAGAGAGACCCATTCGAGCCGTTCATAGACTTGAAAGAGCGGCTGGATATCGCTGGCGAATTCAATATTGAGGCCGGCTGGCGCTTTGCTTTGGCGCGCCGTGCTCTGTTCGGCGAGTTGGACGCCCTGAGTCACCTCAATCACACGGTTTTTCTGCGCTATTTCGAGGACGCGCGCCTGGGCTACATGATGCATCACGGCATGTCGGCGCCAGCGCCGGATTCGACAGGCTGCGTGCTTGCGCGCTTGGAAGCCGAATATAAGCAGCCCGTGTTTTACGACGAGCGTTTGATCATCACTGTGCGTGCGTTGAAAATCGGCAATACTAGCATCTTGCTCGAGTACGGCGCCTGGAGCGCGGAAAAGGGCTTAACCTGCCAATCCACATCCCTCCTCGTCATGGTCGTTACGGTGACCGGCGAGAAACAACGTATCTCAGACGCCATGCGCGCATCGATCACCGGCTTTGAGGGACGAGAATTTTAATGCTCTAATACTGGTCAACGACCCCACTGGCCCGACCCGAAGAGAGGATGACATGGCTGAAAGCATCGCTTTTATCGACGATCAATTCGTTCCCGTGAATGAAGCGAAGATCTCCATTATGGAACCCACATTCACCAAGAGCGATGTGGTCTATGACACGCTATCTTCTTGTAAGGGCTATATATTCCGGATCGATGATCATTTGCGACGCTTTGAGGCCTCGTATGGTGCCATGCAGCTCGCCCCGCCCTACACAGTCGATGATATCCGACACATCGTTGCGGAATGCATTGTGCGTTCGGAGTTCGAAGACACCTGCGTCACTCTGATGGCGACACGTGGCCCTTTCCTCGATTTAGCCAACCGCGACATACGCAAATGTAAAAACGGTCTCATGGCGGTCTGCGTGCCCTACTACTGGGTGCTCGGGAAAGACAAGCAAACCACCGGCGTGAACGTGGTGATCACCGAAAATCAGCGCGTGCCCGCGGGCGCCATCGACGCGCGGGTAAAGAATTTTAACTGGATGGATCTCACCAGAGGATTGCTGGAGGCTTATGAAAAAGGTGGCGATACTGCTCTCCTCTGCACGCCCGATGGCTTCCTATCCGAGGGGCCAGGATTCAACATCTGGCTCGCCAAAAACGGCAAATTATTCACGCCACGCGGCAATCTGCTTGAAGGGGTGACACGCCGCGCAGTGTTCGATCTCGCAGCGGATTTGGGTGTAGAGACTAGCGAACAACCACTCCTGCCGAGCGATCTGCAGGGCGCCGATGAAGCTTTCACCAGCACCACGGCAGGCGGCATCACCCCGATCACACAGGTTGACGGCAAGACCCTTGGCAATGGGGCGCCCGGCCTGTTGACCACGCGGCTCAATGAAGAATATTGGCGGCGTCGCGAATCCGGCTGGGGCGGCATCCGCGCTGAGGAAATATTAGAAGAACGCAAAGTCGCATAAGCCGCATAGGCCGCATATCCAGTAATTACCAGCCCAGCAGGAGAGAAAAAATGCCCAACGAAATGTTCGAAAAAGGCGTCAAGATTCGTACCGAGGTACTCGGCGAGGAATATGTGAATCGCGCCCTTAAGGGGGCCACTGACTTCAACAAAGATTTCCAGGAGTTCATGACGGAATATTGCTGGGGCGCGGTTTGGGGGCGGCCAGGGCTGGAACGCAAGCAGCGCAGCCTCAACAATCTGTGCATGCTAGCTGCGCTCAACCGGCCGGCCGAGTTTGAATTACATTTCCGGGGTGCGCTTCGGAACGGCTGTTCGGTCGAAGAAATCAAGGAAACACTGCTGCAAATCGGCATCTATTGCGGCGTTCCGGCAGCGGTCGAGGCGTTCCGCATTGGCCGGCGGGTCATGGACGAGCTCGAAGCCGCGGAGACAAGCGGCGATGACTGAGCAACTCCTGGGCTTTGTCGGCCTCGGTAATATGGGCGGCCCGATGGCCGTCAATTTGGCGGCAGCCGGAAACCCGCTGATTTGTTTTGATGCCGCCGGCACTACGGACCGCGCGCCCAAAGGGGCCAAGCACGCGTCAAGCGTCAGCGAAATCGCGCAACAGGCTGAGATCGTCTTCCTCTGCCTGCCGGACGGACCGACGGTTCAAAAAGTGGCGCGCGAATTGATCGCTACGGACGGGCGCATTGTTAACGTGGTGGTGGACAACACCAGCGCAGGCGTCAGCGAATCCCGCGCCACTCATGACCTGCTGGCGAACGCCGGAATAGCCTATGCCGATGGTCCGGTAAGTGGCGGCGCATCGGGTGCGCGCGCAGGCACGCTGGCGATGATGGTGGCCGCGCCTGAGGCCTTGTTCGCTCGCCTCAAACCATTGCTGCTACCGATGGCCAAGAATGCCCGCCATGTCGGCACCGAACCTGGCCAAGGCATGGCAATGAAGCTGTTGAATAATTTTCTCTCCGGCATGGCGATGGCGGCTACCAGCGAGGCAATGGCGTTCGGCGCATCTCAAGGCCTCGATATGGCAACGATTATCGACACGGTCTCGGTCTCGAGCGGCACGAACACGGCCATCACCGATAAGTTTCCCAATCGCATTCTCCCCGAGAGTTACGATTCTGGATTCGCGACGCGTTTGATGACTAAGGATTTGACGCTCTATGTCGAAGCCTGCAAGGAAATGAACGCTCCACATCTGTTGAGTGATACGCTCTTGCAACAGGTGTGGGGGCGCATGTTCAAGGAAAAGCCGGATTCGGACTTCACCAAGATTTATCCGTTCACTGTGGAACGCAAATCCTAGAGCGGCTTCGCCATGGCAGAAGATTATATTGCGCGACATTATTTTGTGACGGAGGGCCTTTTCGGCGAACAGCCGGTCTGGCGCGTCGTTCGCGGCGAGACCAATGCACGCGGTATGGAAATGCTCTCATTTGTCTGTGGCTGCGCCACGCAACGCGCCGCGCTTGCCATGGCACGCGCCATGAGCGCCTACCGCGCGTGCGACGACACACCCGTACGGGTACATGAACGAAAAGGCGCTGGGCGCGCGGTCGCCGCGGCGCCACACACAGCCGGCATTCAGATCAAGCCGGCGTGCTGAACAACAGGCCCACTGCTAGTTGTTACTCGTGCGATAGTCTTCCAGATAATCAATAGCTGTCTGGGAATCTATAACATCGGCGTAGCGCCGGCTGACGTCGCGTAAATTATCGCGGTGCGGCCCCTCCTCCGCATCGCCGACACAATCTTCCGGCACCATGGTGCGGTAACCATGGCTGAAAGAATCTATGATACTGGCGCGGATGCAGCCACTCGTCATGCAGCCGGTGATAATCGTCGTATCGATACCGTTCTTGGCCAGAAGTGTCGTGCACGGGGTGTTGAAAAAGATCGACGGGCCGGTTTTGCAAAAGATGAAATCATGGTTTGGATCGGAAGTCTTGGGCTCGATCTCGGTGCACGGATCACCGTAATAGAAGGACTCATGCACCGGGCCAATCTTCCACGGCGGCATGTCGCGCTCGGAATGATAGGCGGTGTAACAATTGGCTACCGGCACATTGGCACGGCGCGCGACTTCTAGAACGCGCGCCGTATTCTCAATAGCGCGCTGCACCAGTTCGCAACCGCCAAACTCCATGTCCGGGTCCGTAAAGGCGCGCTGAAAATCCACCACGATCACGGCGGGGCGGCGTCCAAATCCGATCTCCCGATCGCCATACCCAATTTTTTTATATGCATCAGTTGCCACGACGTGCACTCCCTTTCGCTGCATTGCCAACTCGGCCTGCCAGAATGACAGCCCGCAGCGGCCACCCACATTGACCACAATGGGCTTATTCCATAGATTTGTCCGTACCTTTGTCAACATGAAAACACCGCACGCCCACAGGAGATGCGCAGAATGAAAGCATTGTCCGACCTGATCGTTATCGACCTCACGCATATGCTGTCAGGACCGTTCGGCGGTATGCTGCTGGCTGATCTCGGGGCGCGGACGATCAAAGTCGAGCCGCCGGGCAAAGGTGAACTAACGCGCGGATTATTGGCCAAAGACCCGAAAAATTCACTGAACGGCATGGGCGCCTATTTCCTGACGCTAAATCGCAACAAGGAAAGCGTCTGCATCGATTTGAAGAGTGAAGACGGGCTGGCGCTGTTCTACGAATTGGTGAAAAAGGCCGATATCGTGCTCAGCAATTTTAGCCCCGGCGTGACGGCGCGGCTCAAGATTGATTACGGCGTGCTCTCGAAGGTGAACGAGCGCATCATCACATGCAGCGTCACCGGGTTTGGCGAATCCGGCCCGGCCTATCAGCGCCCTGCTTTCGACATGGTGGCGCAAGGTTATGGCGGCGGCATGTCGATCACCGGGCAGGCCGGCGCCCCGCCGACGCGGGCAGGCATTCCGATTGGCGATCTCGGCGGCGGCATGTTCAGCGCGGTCGGCATGCTCGCAGCACTCCATGCACGCGAGCGCACTGGGCGCGGTCAGCATATCGACATCTCCATGCAGGATTGCCAAATTTCTCTAATTAACTATATGGCGACCATGTATTTCCTATCGGGCGATGTGCCGAGCGCCATCGGAAATTCCCATTTCGTACATGTGCCTTACAACACCTATCCGACCAAAGATTTGTGGCTGATCATTGCTATTATCACCAATGAGACTTGGATGCGGTTTCGCAACATGATGGGGATTAACGAATTGCAGGACGAAGCCTTCGACCTGCAGCCGGGACGCCTCGCGGCCAAGGACTTCATTGAGGAAAAAATCAGCGCCCGCCTTAAGCAGGAGAGCTGCGATTTTTGGTTGGAGAAACTGGCCGAGGTCAAGATCCCGTGCGCTCCGGTCAACGACCTTGAACATGCTTTGAACGACGTCCAGGTGCGGGCGCGCAATATGGTGGTGACGGTGAACCACCCCGAGGGCGGGGAAGTGCAAATGACGGGCAACCCGATTAAGATGAGCGCCTCAGACGAGGATACATATGCGCCGCCACCGCTTCTCGGCCAGCATACGGACAACGTGTTGCGCGATCTGCTGGGCAAAAGCGAAAGCGATATAGCGACATTGCGGGCCGCCGGCACGGTCGGCTAGGCGTGGCCCCAAAGAGCGGAAAGGAATGAATTAATGAGCGATAAAGTGATCGTCAACGAAGTCGGCCTGCGCGACGGCCTGCAAAATCAGCCGCGCCATGTGCCAGTCGAGGGCAAGCTCGAAATGCTGGATGCCCTCATAGCTGCGGGCGTTCGTTCGGTCGAGGTCACGAGCTTTGTCTCGCCGAAGGCGGTGCCGCAAATGGCCGATGCGGCTGAGCTGTATAACCGTCTACCGCTAGATAAGGGCGTCACGTTCGAAGCGCTGGTGCCGAATGAGAAAGGCTATGAGCGCGCCGTCGCTGCGGGCGCCAAAACAATCGCACTGGTGCTGGGCTCGACGGAAGAAATGAATCAGAAAAATATCGGCATGTCGCTGGAACGCGCGACCGAAGTCAATATTGCCGTCATCAAGCGCGCGGTCCGAGAAGGCATTAAGCCGCGCTCCTATATCTCCACCGCGGTCGGCTGCCCATTTGAGGGCGATGTCGCGCCGGAAGTAGTGTTCGATCTGGCGGCGCGCATGTTCGAAGCCGGTGCCGCCGAAGTGGCGGTTGCGGATACCATCGGTTCGGGCGACCCGGCACAAGTAAAATTCATCTTCGAGACTCTCGCCAATCGCTACGGCGCTGAGCGTCTGGCTGGGCATTTCCACGATACCCGCGGTTTGGCGCTGGCCAACACCTGGGCAGCGCTCGAGTGCGGCGTGCGCAAGTTCGATACCGCGATTGGCGGCTTGGGAGGCTGCCCGTTTGCACCGGGCGCCACCGGAAATGTGGCGACAGAAGACGTCGTGCACATGCTCGAGCGCTCCGGCTACAACACCGGTATCGATATGAGTGGCCTCCGCAAAGCGGTGGCCGTGGCAGAAAAACACACCGAACTGAAGCTCGGCGGGCGCGTTCTCACCTGGATCGAAAGCCAGGAGCGGCGACGTCAGGCCAAAGCGAGCGCAGCGGCGGAATAGGCGTGCACTATCGGGCTATTCAGCCCATGGCGGCGCGCTCTCCCGCCATACCATTGGCTTGAAGGTCGATATCGAATTTCTGCAACAGGATTTCCGCGATGCGTTCATAGTTGACGCCGATGCGGATGGTCTTGAAATCGCGTAGATCGATAATCGAGCTGGAGCGGCCCTCATCGTTGGCGTATTTGCTGGTGCCGTGATCGAGCGCGATATCGGCGGCTTCGCGCACCGGCGCTTCGATATCCTCGAGGCGGTACTTGCTGCCCTGTAGCGACGTATTGGCCGAGGAGCCGAACAACGGCACCCCGCGCACATAGGCCTGGCCGGTCAGCTCGTTATGCAACTCGCCCGCGTTCAGCAGCATATCGATGGTGCCAGCCTTTGAGGAATGGCCGATCACGAACGGCGCGACATTGGTAAACAGCGGATGGTCGGCGTGGAACGGTGCCACTGTCGACATCGGCAGGTCATGTTCATTGATGATGCAATTCACAACCGCACGTTCACGCTCGCCGCAGATCTGAATATCGTTGAACAGTTGCCAGTTGCTCAGCATTCCGCTCGGCTTTTCGAAGCTACGATTTTTGGCGGTGAAGATCCGCCGCATCGCTCCCTCGCTATTGCCGGTGATGGCGTACGCCACATCGAGTGGCACGATGGCGACACCGCCCGCTTCAACCGCATCAACAACGCGCGCGGCGTCCTTTTTCATGTCATATGCTTGCATTTCTTCCTCATACCGCCTTGTGTTCAGCCATCGCAAACAGAGAAACCAGGCGCGCGGGCCCGCCTTCCTGCTCTAATGTTTCTACCGCGCCGGTGATTTCACCAATTTCGGGCACCGCTTTTAGAGAGGCCAACAGGCCGGCGATCTTGTCTTGCAGCGCCGCAGCGTCCATTGGCCGGGCGGGCGTGCCAATGCTGTCGAGCATATCGGCACGCCGGGTTTCCCCACTCTGCGTTCGCAGTTCTACCCAACTGCCAAAATGCTCCGGAAACGCGGCCTCCATCTCTCCGTCTTCGACCGCTTCGACTTTGTCGGCCAGACTAAGAATTCGCACGTCGTCGAACTTATCCTCGCCGTAAGCCTCATACACATCAGGGCCAAATATCAGGCTCGCCGCCAGCGAAAAGGGCAGACTGTATTGTGCCGCCATCACCGATACCGGGCGGCGCAGCATGTGTTGGGTACACATGATGGCCGGCCCGCCAACACGAATTTCCGAAATGTGGCCGGGATCGAGGGAGAAATTTTCCGTCACTTCCCGGAGCGCATCGATGGTGGAATGAAACAGCCGACAGCATGGATAAGGCTTCATGCTGATGCGGTGAATTTCGAGCGGTGCGCCACCCGGTCTAGCAAGTTCCTCGAAGTTAGGATGTTGGCCGAACAAGCGGCCCAAGCCGTAACGGCCGTCAAGCGCCCGCGATGGACCGGCGATGCCGAGGGCCGCGAATTCCGCCGCGAGAATGCCGTTATGCGCGCCGTAGCCGCCATGCAGCCGCTTGACCGTAGTGCCGAGCGGATCTTCGGAAAATTGCATCGAGCCGCCGGCCATGGAAAGCATCAGGCCCCAAGCGGAAGCGATGCCACGCCCGTCGAGGCCGAGCAGTTTACCCGCTGTTGCGGCGGCGCCGAAGCCGCCGAAAAGGGCCGTCGGGTGATAGCCAAATTCGATCACATCGGAAGCACCGACAGCGCGCCCAGCCCTACCCATCGCCTCATATCCGGCGGCAATAGCGGCCATGATTTCGCCGCCGCTAGCCTGATGGTGGATGCCGAGCGCCAGTGCCGTCGCGATGACCACAGCGCCGGGATGGCTGACCGAGCTGTCATGGGTATCATCCAGCTCCATGCCATGTGCGGCGCTGGCGTTAACCAGGGCCGCTACATTTGGCGCTGTGCGGAGTGTGGTGCCGAAAACCACGCTGTTGCCGCTGCCGACATAACGCCCGGCCCACTCCCTGAGAGCCAAGCACCACGGCTGCTCGGCGCCACGCCGGCACACGCCGACATGATCCAGAACCAGGCGTTTGATCTGTGTACGATCTGCAGCACCAAGCGTTTCGTAGTTTAGCGCGGCCAAATTCTCGGCCAGCACGGCGGTTAGGTCACGATCCGGAGGGCTTTTCGTCACGCCGGCTGTTATCCTCATATTGCTGCTGTTTCGCGCGCTCTTTTTATCGCACGGATATCGAACTGCTGTATATAAAATGCTAGGTTGTCCGGACCAATATCACAGGAAAATCCGATGGCGCAGATCACTAAAGAACTCGTTCTCGCTCAGGCGCGCGAATTTGGCGGCACATTGCCGGCGCCAGCGCGCGCCGAAGAACTGGCGGCCACGCTGAACGTGCTGATCGGCGCGCTCGATCAGGCATCGGAGGGGCTCGCGCTCGAAGCTGAGCCCTCGAATATGGCACGCGCGCTCGACGAACTGGCTGGGGATTAAGGAAATGAGCGCTGAAATTCTGAACGCGTCGCTGGTTGAGACCGCAGAGGCGATCCGACGCAAGGATATTTCTTCGGTCGAAGTTGTGCGGGCCAGCATCGCACGCGCCGAAGCGCTGCAGCCGGTGCTCAACTGCTTCATCCAATTGCTTGGTGATGAAGCGCTGGCGGATGCCAAGCGGGCCGATGCCGAGCTGGCGCGGGGCGAGTTGCGCGGGCCCCTCCATGGCGTGCCATTGGCCCATAAGGACATGTATTACCGAGCCGGCAAACGCAGCACCTGCGGCTCCAAAATCCGCAAGGATTACGTCGCCGATCATGATAGCACGGCGCTGAAGCGGCTATTGGACGCCGGCAGCATCTATCTCGGCGGCCTCAACATGGCAGAATTTGCTACCGGCCCGACCGGGCACAACGAGCATTGGGGCGACAACCACAATCCGTGGAATCCGGAATATATTACCGGCGGCTCTTCCAGCGGCACCGGTTCCGCGGTCGCGGCGCGTATTGTCTATGGCGGCCTCGGCTCCGATACCGGCGGCTCGATCCGCATTCCTTCCAGCATCAACGGTCTAGTCGGGCTGAAACCTACCAACGGCCTAGTCAGCCGCTACGGCCTAATGACGCTCTCCCATACCATGGATACGGTCGGCGCGCTCACCCGCACCGTGCACGACAACGCCCGCCTCACTGGGATCATGGCCGGGCATGATGCGCTCGACCCGACGACCAGTCGCCGCGTGGTACCGGATTACGAAACCCGTCTGAAAGCGCCGGTGAAGGGGCTCCGACTTGGCGTGCCAAAGAATTATTACTATGACGTGATCACGCCAGAAGTTGAAAAATTACAGCAGGACTGTCTTGCCGTGTTCCGCGACCTCGGTGTCGAGATCGTTGAAGTGGACGTACCCGACATGCATGTGCCGACACATTTATCCAATATCGTGTTCGTCGCCGAAGCGGTCGCCATTCACGAAAAATGGCTGCGCGAGCGCCCCGAAGACTACCAAGCACAAGTGCGTAGCCGTTATGAACCCGGGATCTATATTCCAGCGGCAAAATATCTGCGTGCCCTTGATATGCGGGCAAAGCTGTTGCGCGACTTCACCGAGACGGTGTTCTCCAAGGTCGATGTGTTGCACACGCCGGGGCTTTCCATGCCTGTGCCGAGCCTAGCCGACACCGACATGGCGGCGGGTCAAGGCATGGCCGGAATGGTTGCCGGCCTAAGCTGGACAACGCGCTCCAACAATTATCTCGGCATCCCGGCCCTGGCAGTGCCTTGCGGCTTTACAGCTAACGGCCTGCCAGCCGGATTCCAACTCATGGGCCGACCGTTCTCGGAAGCGCAGCTGTTCCAAATGGGTCACGCTTACCAAGGCATGACCGACTGGCACACGCGGGTGCCTGAAATGAGCGCCTGAGAATTTTCGTATTATTAAGACATATGACAGAGGACCCGCATCGTGAACGCATCTGAAAAGCGCGCCAAACTAGCCGATACCATTAAGAGAGGTGAATTCATCACCGCGCCTGGCGTCTATGACATGATTTCGGCCCGCATCGCTGACCGGATGGCCTTCAACGCTCTCTATATGACTGGCTACGGTGTGGCGGCCTCGCATCTCGGCGTGCCCGACGCGGGCATCGCCAGCTTCGGCGAAGTGGTCAGCCGTGTGCGCATGATTGCGAACGGCACCAGAGCGCCCTTGATTTGCGACGGTGATACTGGTTTTGGCGGCCTGTTGAACGTACACCATACGGTTAGGGGCTATGAAGACGCGGGATGCGCCGCGATTCAAATGGAAGACCAGGAATCGCCGAAGAAATGCGGCCATACTCCCGACCGCCGCGTCGTGCCCATCGAAGATATGGTGGAAAAAATCCAGGTCGCCGTTGAAGCGCGCCAAGATCCGAACTTTTTGATTATTGCCCGTACCGATTCACGCACTGCGCTCGGATTGGACGAAGCGATCCGCCGTGGCCGCGCTTTCGCCGATGCCGGCGCCGACGTGATTTTTGTCGAATCACCGGAATCAATCGAGGAACTGCGCCAAGTGGGCGGCGCGTTCGACAAACCGGTATTGGCCAATATGGCGGATAAAGGCAAGACACCAATCCTGTCGGCCGATCAATTGCAGAAGATGGGATTTAGTATCGCCATCTTCCCGGGCCTTGGCATGCTGGTGGCCGGCGCAGCGCTCGAATCCGCCTATGGCACCCTCCTGAAGGAGGGCACCAGCACAACCGTCGATGTGCCGATGATGGAACTTACAGAAATGCACCGTGTTATGGGCTTCGAGGATGTTTGGGCGTTCGAACGCAAATGGGCGCGCGACGAAGCCGCCGAGTAAATCCTCTTTCGAATTATTGCCAAAAAAAGGCGGCGCTTGTGGGCGCCGCCTTTCCTTTTGTGCCGCTAGGTGCGGCAGGTGAATTTTACTCCGCTGCAGCGCCTGCGCGCCGGGCGCGTGCGTCGCGTTCTCTGAGAGCTTTGATGATGTGCTCGCGGAATACTGGTTTCTGCGGGGGCTCAAGGCCGGTCTCTTCCTTACACCGCGCCCGGAGTTCCTCGATCTCGCCGCCGCGGTCGATCAGTTTGACCTCAGAGCGTTCGCTGCGCATCTTGTCGCGCAAGGCCGTGGTGGCGTCTTCGTCGACGGTAAGGTCGTCATTGAGGACGACTCCGTAGCGTTTGGCGCCTTCCATGGTCACCAAACCGCGGTCAACCTCAAGCGCAACCAAGGCAGGATCGCGTTCGAACGGATCGCCCCAGCCGCCACCGCCCCAAGTGTGGAACAGCAGCAAATCGCCAGCATCGACTTTGACGTGGTCGCATTTCGGTTGCAATATCTCGGTCGAGCCATCAACGCGGACGATTTCCTTGCGGCTGCGCCGGCCCGGCAGGCCGCCAACGACGCCCCAGGGATAAGTCAGCCAACGATCGTCATGTAGCGACATCTCGCCCGGCTCCAAAGCACGATAGCCGATTGTGATGCCATTGCCACCACGATGCAGGCCCGGTCCACCGGAATCCGCAATCGATTCGTATATATCGATACGGAGCGGGAAATAGGCTTCGAGAAACTCGTTCGGCACATTGGTGAAGCTCGGCCACAGCGAATGACCGTCAGGGCCGTCGCCGACCGGCCGGCCTGGAATGCCGCCAAAGCCAATCTGATAGAGTTGATACCACTCGCCTTCCTTGTCGTATCCCGAATACATGAAATGTGGGCTGTCAGAAAAGCCAGCAGCGACCATGTAATCCGGATTGCGCTGGCCGAGAAGGCCGCCCAAAACGTCAAAAATGCGCGCCAACATATGGGTACGCGAGGAGAGCGCCGCCGGCTTCAACGGTTTTAAGATGGTGCCCGGCGGAATGCGCACATCGACATGATCGTAGAAGCCGTCATTGAACATGATCTGCGGATCGAAGATGTTGATCAAATAAACGCCAACGAACATTTTGAACATCTCCTCATTGAGGAGCATGTTGATCGAGGAGTCCGATTGCGGATCGGTGCCCTCGAAATCGAAGACCAGTAGATCGTCTCCCTCTCGCCACATGGTGCAGGCCAAAGTGTAAGGCCCCATACCCTTGCCGTCGTCATCGACATAATCTTCGAAATAGACCCGTTCGTCTTTGCCGATAGTGGTTTGAATCAAATGCAGCATGGCGCGGCGGTTACGCTCGAGCAATTCGTCCATAGCCGACTGCACGGTATCGACGCCGAAGCGTCCGCACAGCTCCAGAAGGCGTTTCTCGGCCAGTCGTACCGCCGCCACAAGGGCGTTGAAATCGCTGTGATTCCATTGCGGCTTACGACATTGATGCAGGATCACCTTGAGCACATCATCCTGAAGGACGTCATCCTTGTAGATCTTGATAATAGGAATGACGACGCCTTCCTCGTAAATCTGCGCCGCATCAGTCGGGAGTGAGCCCGGCACCTTGCCGCCGACATCGGTCATATGGCCGAACATTGCGGCATAGGCGATCAGGCGGCCATCTAGAAACACCGGCCGCATCACCAACCAGTCCGGCGCATGGCTAATCGCGCCGGCGCAGCTATAGGGGTCCGAGGTCAAAAACAGGTCGCCTTCCTCGATGGTGCCATCATAGTCACGGTTAAAGCCGTGAATGAAGGAGCCGAACTGGCCGACCACCATCTTGCCGTTCGGCGATGCGATCATCGGGAATTCATCATGCTGCTCGCGAATGCCCGGCGACATAGCAGTCCGATAGAGCACGGCGTCCATCTCATAGCGCGCGCTTCGAAGTGCACTCTCGATGATGTCGAGGGTGATCGGATCAATATCGACCTTTTTGAAGGGCACGCTATTGGGCTGAATGATCTTGGCTGGCATGGCGATTCTCCTAGGCGCTGATCGGGCGAATAACGATGGTGCCGAACTGGTCGACGTCTCCGGCATGGTCCGACAAGATCAAGGTCGTCGAATCCATTTCGGTGACGATCGCGGGCCCGACAATTCGATTGCCTGATTTGAGCTTCGAACGGTCATAAATCTTGGCTTCCTGCTCGCGATTGTCCATGTAAACTTGAGCCGTGGCAACAACAGCTTCCGACGGGTCTTCGCCACCTTCCGGCAATTTACCTGCAGCGACAAATGTTTCGGCGCCCTGAACGACGGCGCGCAATGTCACAATCTCATGCTCGGCATCGAGGGCAAATGTAAACAATTGAGTATGCATATCGTCGAATTTACGGCGCAGAAAGTCCAATCCCTCTTTCTCGAATTCCTCAGAGCTGAAGGTCACCGGCAATTGTAGGCCCTGGCCGTGGTAACGGAGATCAACTTCATATATCACTGATTGCTCTGTCCGCGGCACGCCCTCGGCGTCCAATTCAGTGTGGGCGCGCTCTTCCAGTTCCTTGAGAATCTCGCCGACACTCTCCTGGGTGATTTCGGAGAATTGCCTGACGACACTGCGCGACGCCTCGTCGGTCACCCGTGTGGTCGCATCGCCATAGGCGCACAGCACACCCGGTGAAGGCGGAATGATCACCGGCCAGGCGCCCATCAATTTGCCCAGTGCGTTGGCGTGAAGCGGACCGGCGCCGCCAAAGGCGATAAGCGCGAAATCACGTGGATCAAAACCCTGCTGCACTGAAACCAAGCGCAGCGCGCCAAATATATTCTCGTTGACGATGTCGATCATGCCGGCTGCCGCCGTCATGAGGTCGAGCCCGAGCCCGTCGGCAATGGTCTGCACCGCAGTCCTCGCTGCCGCGACATCAAGTTGCATTTCGCCGCCAATCAGTTGCGGCGGAAGATAGCCCAGCACGACATTAGCGTCCGTCACCGTCGGTCGGTCGCCGCCGCGGCCATAGGATGCTGGTCCCGGGTTCGCGCCGGCGCTTTCTGGGCCAACGCGAAGCGCTTTCGTGAGTTCGGGAACATGCGCGATAGAACCGCCGCCGGCGCCAACGGTGCGCACATCCAACGAGGATGCGCGCACGGTGATGTCACCGATGGTGGTTTCACGCCGCTTGCGCGGAACTCCACCTTGAATCAGGGCCACGTCCGTCGATGTGCCGCCCATGTCGAGAGTCAGCAAATCCTCAAATCCGGATTGCTTAGCGATCCACAATGCGCCGGCGACGCCGCCGGCCGGACCGCTCATGAGCACGTTCACCGGTGAATTGCGCGACGCCTCGACAGACGACAGCCCGCCGTCGGAGCGCAGGATATGTAGATGCGCATCAACCTTGCGCTTCTTCATCTCATTGGCGAGATTGGCCAAATATTCGCGCACCACCGGTGCGACGTAGGAATTCGCGACCGTCGTAATGGCGCGTTCATATTCGTACATCTCAGGCAGCACTTCGGAGGAGATAGAAACCGGGACATCCGGCATAATTTCTTCGGCGATTTCGCGGATGCGTGATTCCGTCTCTCCGTTGGCGTAAGCGTTCATCAGCGATACGGTCAGAGCTTGAATGCCTCTTTTCTTTAGGCCTTCCAGCTTTACACGCAGATCATCTTCTTCGAGCGCTTTGACCAGCCCGCCACGTGCATCGCGGCGCTCTATCGCTTCGATCGTCGCTTCAAGCGGCGCCAGCGGCTCCGGCTTCGGCCAAATTATCCAGCCGGCAAGAATGCCGGGCACGAACGAACGTGCAATCTGCAACACCTGGCGATGGCCTTCAGTTGTCACCAGACCAACGCGCGCGCCCTTGCCTTCAAGAATCGTGTTGGTCGCAACCGTCGTCCCGTGCATCACATGAGTGATCTCACCCGGATTCACATTTGCGTCGCCACACACCTTCTCGATACCGTTCAACACACCGATGGATGAATCTTCCGGCGTGGAGGGTACCTTGGCGCGATAGGTTTCTCCTGAACTTTCGTCGATCAGGAGGAGGTCGGTAAACGTGCCTCCTACGTCCACTCCCAAGCGGTAACTCATTTCTTTATCTCCCTACTGGATACCGCCAAGGCGGCTGGCTAGACGCGTTGGCGCGCTGAGTCTTTCATTAAAAACGATACGGGCCGGACCAAGGAAGCGCCGGTCCTGTTACCGTCGTCGGACGAGATAAACTGTTTCACTCGTCTGCGGTTGCTTTTTTCAAGCCAAGACCTTGGCGGCGCTTTGCCATGATATAGACGACGATAAAAGTGGTGAAGATGATGGTCAACGAAAACAACGTGGTCATCGTGCCAATCGCGTAAATCGTCGGCGTTGCAGCCAAAGACAAGGCGTTCACCAACTCAACGGGCAGAGTATTGTCCTCGCCTGCGACGTTTGAAATGCGCGGGTATTCGTCATACGACAGGGTAAAGCCAAACAATGCCACGCCAATCAGGCCCGGCAAGGTGATCGGAATGGTGACATTGCGTAGTGTTTGCCATTGGCTGGCACCTTGGTCTCTGGCAGCTTCTTCGAGCCGGGTGTCGAGGCGGCTGAATACGGCCAGCATGATCAACACGCCGAACGGCAGGGTCCAACTGAGGTGCGCGCCGAGGCCACCCGACCACCACTGACTGGTCAATCCGAGGTTCGCGAAGCCAATCCCGATGCCGAGGCTAATGAGGATCGAAGGGCAGATCAGACTGGCAACCACCATGTAGAATACAAGGATGTTTCCCTTAAAATTTTTGCGGAAAGCCAGCCCGGCCAAGAAGGAGATGCCCATCGTGAGCACCATCACAATGAGCCCGAGAATAACCGAGCGGCCAAACGGCCAGCGGAAATCGCCGATATATTGGGGATCGAAGATTTCACCGAAGTAAAATAAAGAAAAGCCCTGCATCGGAAATGACAGCGACGCATTTTCCGCCTGGAAAGAAAGAAGCAGGATGATGATGATCGGGCCGTATAGAAACAGCAAATAAATATAGAACAGCGCGGCGCGCGGCCAATACCCCGGTGCTCTTTTGATACCTTCCCGCATATTTAAAGCTGCCTTCTCACATCAACCACACGCATAATTCCACCGACCAAGAGCAAGACTGCCAGCAGCAGGATAATTGCGGTCGCGGCGGCGGGCGGATATTGCGCGCTGTAAATCTGGTTAGCCATCGAAGCCGCCACCGTTCCGACCTGTGACCCACCCAGAATACGAATGGCGGTGAAGTCGCTGGCGACGAGCGCTATCACAAAAATAGAGCCGATAGCGATGCCTGGCTTACACAACGGCAAGATAATGTTGAACAGTATCTGAATTGAATTGGCGCCATTATCACGCGCAGCTTCAATCAAATCCCGATTTATTCGCGCCATCACATTGAACAGCGGCGCCATCATAAAGAGAGTGAAAATCTGAATGTAAGAGAGCAGTACCGCAAATTCGGAAAACAGCAAAAATTCCAGTGGCTGATTTGCAAGGCCAAGGCCCATAACTGCCTTATTGATGATGCCTTCCTTACCGAGAAAGGGAATCCAGGCAACCGTGCGGATAACAGCTGAAGTCCAAAACGGCACGACACAGAGCAAAAAGAGAAGCATCTTGGTTCTGAGTTTCACCAGGTCGAAAACCAAGAAATAGGCCAAGGTAAATCCGAGAACGAACGTTACCCCCAAAGTGATGAGCAACATTTTTCCTGTCTGCAGATAATTGCTGACAGTTAGGGAGCGTGTGAAAATCCTCTCATAATTCCTCAGCGTCCATACGCCGTCCAGCGTCAAGAATCCGTCGAACTTCCACAGACTAAGGATGATGATGACCACCACCGGCCCTAAGAGAAAGAGCGTGAGCGTGATCACCAAAGGTGAAATCTGTAATATGGTGGAATAGCGGTTAAATATCGCTGTCAACCCCGCCATAAACGCGTCCCTAAAATTCGATTATCTAAATGAAAAAAGAGATGCGGGACGCCGAGGCGCCCCGCATCCAAATATTCTTGACCTTACGCGGCCATGAATTCGTTCCACCGCTCGGTGAGATATTCGTTCTCATCCATAACCGAGTTCCATACCGCAACACGGCCCATGCGGTTCTTGTAGGAGCCACCATCGCGTACGGCGCCTGCACTCTCCATGAGCTTGCCGAACGGGCTGTAAATATCAACCGTTGCCGGCTTGCCTTCCATCCAGAAATCCCACTCCGGCGCCGGCAGATATTTTTGGGTGTTTTTCGGTGTCACGACGTAGTAGCCCTGACGAGCAAAAAACGCACCGGCCGGACCTGAATGGTACCAACTCACATAGTCATAGACCGCGCCCTGCTTTTTGCCTTCGACATGTTTCGGCATCATGTGGCCAAGAGTCCAGGAACGGTAACCTTCCTTAAGGTCTTGATAAATGCATGGTACGCCTTGCTCGCGCACTGCGGTCACCGCCGGCGACCACATGGATTGGATGACGACTTCGCCCGATACCATGAGCTGGACCGACTCGTTGAACGTTGACCACAGAACACGCCAGTGGCCTTCCTTCTTAAGTTCGATGAGGCGATCAACCGAAAAATCGATTTCCTCACGTGTCATGTTGCCCTTATCGATGTACTCACGCTCGCCATTGGCCTGGAACGCCATCGCCGCGTCCATTAAGCCAATCTGTGAGAAGGAAACGAGGGCCGAACGACCGGCGAACTCAGGATTGATCAGTTCTTTCCAGGAATCGACCGGACGACCGATGATGTCAGGGCGAATGCCCAGAGTATCGGCGTTGTGCAGCACCGGATGGTTGGTGATCCACTTGGTCGACCCGGCCTTGACGAAGTCCTTCGCCTCTTGGCCAGAGGTGTAACCCACAAAGCTTGGGTTTTGACCATCGCCGAACCATGCGTCCGGCCAAATCTTGCCGGGCTCCTTATAGAGATCAACTACACTGTCCCATTGCGGAAGTTTTGTGGTGTCCCAAGCCTGGAACTTGCCAGTCGGCCACATGGCCCGCATGAGCATGTAAGGCGGCTCAAAGAGATCAGCCGATTCCGGCTGGTTGATGCCACGCGCCATGATGTCTGGGATTTGGGCCGCCGTCTGCTGGACCTTGAAGGGTAAGGCGTCATTCGCCATCTCCTCCAACTGCGGCATGTTGGAAACCGCCATGCCCAGCGTGCGCACTGTGATATCGTCCTGTGCCCAAATTGTTGGAAAACCGCCGATCGCGGTACCTGCTGCAAGGCCAGCCACGGCGGCTGTACCCTTGAGTATTGAGCGGCGGCTAATACCTTTTTCTGTCTTGCCGTTTTTGTTCTTACTCATATTCATACTCCTCGCCTGTCATCTGCCTGATTACGCATTTATTTTAACGCTCCCCCACATCCTGGCCAGCCAATCTGCGACACTTCATCCGCTGGGGAAGTCCTAGTCGAAGGTCTCCCCGATTAGGTTCTGACTGCCCATTGCTTCTTCCAACAGCCGGCCGTCCGCTACGGACCAAACGGCATGGACACGGTCGCCCGCAACTGTTGGGTTTTCGAAAAATTCATGATCCTCTATTACCGCCACCAAGCGCTCGTCATTTGGTTTGATGATCGTTACTTTGACCCAATTGCCTTGATACTCAATGGCATGCACCACACCGGCTATCGAATTTTTACCATCAGCATGATCGCGCTTGAGGTGAATTTTGTCGCGCCGGATGCCGATATTCATATCAGCGCCGACGCCCTCACCGTTGGCGATGACGCCATACACCACACCATCGCTGCCCTTGACCGTGGCTTCACCATCTTTTATTTCGGCTACGGTCCCACTGACCACGTTCCAGCCACCCATAAATTCAGCCACATATGTGGTTTTCGGCTTACCGTATATTTCGAACGCCGTACCGGTTTGTTCGATATGTCCGGTATCCATCACCACAACCATGTCGCCCATGGCGAGCGCCTCAGGCTGCGTGTGCGTCACATGAATGAACGAGATACCGAGGTCCTGCTGGATCGCCTTTAACTCTGCCCGCATATGAAGGCGGAGATACTCGTCAAGCGCCGAGAGAGGCTCATCAAGCAACAGAACCTTTGGATTCGTGATGAGGGACCGGGCCAACGCGACGCGCTGCTGCTGCCCGCCAGATAATTGCTCCGGCATACGGTTGGCCATCGGTTCAAGCTGCACGCGCTTCAGCACTTCGTATGCCTGTTCGCGGCGCTCAGTCTTATTGACGCGCTTCATTTTTAAGCTGAATGCAACATTGTCCAACACGCTCAGATGCGGAAATAGAGCATAGCTCTGAAACATCATCGACGTGCCGCGCGAACCGGTCGGCAAGTTAACCACCGATGTTCCACCAATCGAAATGTCGCCCTCTGACGGCGTTTCGTGCCCGGCGATCATGCGCAACAGCGTCGTCTTGCCGCAACCGCTTGGCCCAAGCAGACAGCAATAACAGCCGTCTGGAATAGTCAAGTTAATGTCCTGGACCGCTACCGTGGGTCCGAACACTTTCTTGATACCCTTAATTACAATTTCGCCATCACCAGCCATGGCAATAAATCGCCCTTTCCGCCAATTTGTCTATGTCACACCCAAGAATCAAACGACTGACGTCCCTGTTTCGCCGTTTCGCCCGGATTTTTTTGGCATTCCGGTTAGGCCCTTACAAGTTTCTAGATTAGGACCCGGGAGGCAAGTCAAATTTTCGCGCGTCCTCCCGAATGCCGTTCTCTCGAACTCGTAAGCAGGTGTCAATAACCCTTGGATCTCCCGTGCAGTTGCTTTCCAGTCACTCATGCAAACAGCGTTAGCTTAGCCAATTTGCATAAGATCAAATGATGCCTGAAATTGAAATACCTTCCCAAAGCCATCGCCACAAGCATATTTTACGTTGTCCGGACAAATTATACTTTTTGCCCTCCAACGGGGCTAAGCAAAAGGAGAATCAACCGATGCAGCGCGAGCCAATTCCGGCCATCGACCGGGAACAGGAAGAAATGATTTTGGACGGGATCGAGCATTTTCTCGAACGCGACGTCAGGCCGTATGTATCAGAACTCGAGGCCGGGGATATTTACCCCGAAGAAATCGTCGTAAAAATGAAGGAATTGGGCCTGTTCGGCGCCACGATTTCGGCTGAATATGGCGGCCTAGGGCTGCCAGCTACGACCTACGCCAAGATCGTCGAAAAAATCTCTGGTGCCTGGATGTCGGTGAGCGGCATCATCAACTCGCATCTTATCATGGCCGCCGCAGTCGAGCGGCATGGCACAGAGGAGCAAAAAGAAAGTTACCTGCCGCGCTTCGCCACCGGCGAGTTACGCGGTGGAGTCGCCCTCACAGAGCCCGACGCCGGCACCGATTTGCAGGCCATCCGCACGGTCGCCAAGCGCGAGGGCAACGAAGGCTACCGGGTGAACGGCAACAAAATGTGGATCACGAATTCGATACATGGCAACTGCGTGGCGCTCCTCGCCAAGACGGACCCGAATGCCAAACCGCGCCACACTGGCATGAGTCTTTTTATCGCTGAGAAGGGTCCCGGTTTTAATGTGAGCCGCAAGCTGGAAAAGCTTGGCTACAAGGGAATCGATACCGCCGAGTTGGTGTTCGAAGATTATTTTGTCGCCGCGGACCGGCTGATCGGCGGCAAAGAGGGGTTCGGCCTGAAACAGGTGCTGAGTGGGCTTGAGCTTGGCCGTATCAACGTAGCGGCGCGTGGTGTTGGCATTGCCCAGGCAACACTCGACGAATCGGTTAAATACAGCCAGATGCGCAAAACCTTCGGCAAGCCGATCTGCGAGCATCAGGCAATTCAGCTCAAACTCGCCGACATGGCGACGCGTGTCCAGGCGGCGCGTCTTCTCACCCAGCGCGCGGCGGAGGCCTATCAGCGCGGCGAGCGCGCCGATATGGAGGCCGGCATGGCCAAACTGTTCGCCACCGAATCGGCGATGGAAAATGCGCTAGACGCGATGCGAATCCACGGCGGCTACGGCTATTCGAAGGAATTTCCGATTGAGCGCATGTTCCGCGACGCACCGCTTCTCCTGATTGGCGAAGGAACGAACGAAATTCAGCGTATCGTCATTGCGCGTCAACTCATTGAACGCAACCCGATCTGAGCTCCAGATATGACAACATTGTCGCTCCCCCTCACGGGCCTGAAGCTCATAACCATTGAGCAATATGGCGCAGCGCCGTTCGGCACCATGTATCTAGCCGATCTCGGTGCCGAGGTTATCAAGATCGAAAACCATCATAGCGGCGGCGAAATGGGCCGCCATGTGGTGCCCTATTCGGAGGATGGCGACAGCCTGTTTTTCCAAACTTTTAGCTGCAATAAAAAATGTCTGGCGCTCGACCTCAAAACGCCGGCCGGACAGGAAATCCTTGGCCGCATCGTCGCCGGCGCCGATGCGTTGATCAACAATCTGCGTGGTGATTTGCCGGCCAAGCTCGGCCTCGATTACGCGGCGCTCGGCGCGATCAAACCCGAGTTCGTCTGCGTGCATCTTTCCGCCTATGGGCGAAATAACGAACGTGCGGGCTGGCCAGGTCTCGACTATGTCATGCAAGCCGAGGCCGGATATCTCTCCATGACCGGCGAGCCCGACGGCCCACCGACGCGCATGGGCCTGTCTATCGTCGATTTCATGGCTGGGTTAACCGCAGCTTTGGCGCTCGTATCGGGTGTCATGGGTGCGCGCCAAAGCGGCAAAGGCCAAGATTACGATGCCTCGCTGTTCGACGTGGCCATGGCCAATTTAAGCTATCCCGCGACCTGGCATTTAAACGAAGGGTTCGAACCTCGCCGAGTGCCGCGCTCCGGCCACCCTTCTCTGGTACCGAGCGAAATGTACGAGACGTCTGATGGTTGGATCTTCATCATGACCAACAAGACCAACTTTTGGCCGCGCCTTTGTCACGCATTGGAAAAACCGCAATGGATCGATGATCCTTGCATGGAAAGTTTTCAAGCGCGTTTGGACAACCGGGAAGAAGTCGTACGCCGCCTGCAGTCGGTATTCCTGACGCGCAGCACGGACGATTGGCTGGAACGCTTACATGGCCAATTGCCGTGCGCGCCGGTGAACGATGTGAAAGCGGCGTTGGCCAGCGATTTCGCCGCCGCACAACAAAGTGTGCAAAGCGTGCCACATTCAGTGCGCGGCGAAGTCCGCATGGTACGCCAGCCGATTCTTATAGATGGCGAGGTGGCGCCGCGTCGCGCCGCCCGAGCACTCGGCGCCGATACTGCCGAAATACTCGCCGAAGCCGGCTATTCAAAAGCGGAAATCGCCGCGCTCGAAGCGGCGGACGTGATTGCCATTGGCGGCAAATCTGAAATCGAAGCGGCGAGCTAAGCCGGGCTCAGCAACTCCGCCACTTCTGTCGGCGTGCTCTTGCCATCCAAATCCATGATTGCGTCCAACACTCGCTCCACTTGATCTGAAGCGAATGTCCGTTCGGCGTTGGAACGAAATTTGGCGGCGATTTCATCAGCGCTGAGCGGGCGCTCGTCGGCGCCCCGGTTGATCTGTTCGCGGTGGACGAGTTCGCGTCCGTCGCGCGTGGTGACGATCACTTCACCAGAAAAATATTTGGGATACGCGGAACCCGGATCAGGCTCACACGTAACTTTGTCGCATTGCGCCAAGATTTCAGGATCGGTAAAGATTTCCGGCTCGAGCTCGGCCAGGGTCAATTGCCCACGCACGAGAATGCTGGCAATTGCGTAGGGCACGCTGAACTGGGCGTCGTAGCCACTTCCAGGGCGACGCTTCTTGGCGATTGGATCGCACACTAAAGCCATGCAGTCAGCCGCGAGCCGCGCCCGGATGCTCACCACATCATCGGCCTTCAGGCCATGCTCCCGAACCAATGCGGCCATCGAATCGGCCGAAGAATGGACGAGGTGACAAGCTGGATAAGGTTTGATGCCGACGCGCAGCATTTCCCAATCGCTGCCGAGATCATGCGTGCAGGCTGCCCAATCGATCGTCTCGCCGGCCTCGGTGAAACAATCGTAAAGACCGTATTTTCCTTCATAAGGCTTGCTCGGCCCCTTAAAACCCTGACGCGCCAGAGCCGCCGCCGTGATACCGACAACGCTGGCCCAACCGGCATGCAGGCGCTTGTTCCAAGCGCCCTCGTCGAGAAATCCGAGAGTGCCGGAGGCCATCCCCAAAACGATGCCCTGGGCGTCGCTCAGTTGCGCCCGCGTCAGACCGGCGGCCCGGCCCGCAGCGATGGCCGCACCGTACGCGCCGACTACGCCGGTGGGGTGAAATCCCTTGCGGTGAAATCCGCCTTTCGCCGCCATGCCGATGCGGGCATCCGACTCCACCGCCGCGAGATAGCCGATCAGCATCTCACGTCCGGATATGGCGTGTTTCTGGCCCATCGCGAGGAGCGTCGGCACGGCAGTGCACGTGGCGTGGATCACACCGGCAACATGGGTATCGTCAAAATCGAGGGCATGGATGAGAAAGCCATTCATCTGGGCGGCGTCACGTAACGGCAGGCGTGCCGGCATGCCGATCACCGGATAAGGCCCCTCCCCTGCCAAGCCCTGCACGGCGGTGAGGGTCTTGTGGCTGTAATCGTAGCCGCTGGCGGCAAGCGCAATCCCGAGCGCATCCAGGATGTGCAGCTTGGCGCGCTCGACTACCGGAGCCGGGATATCCTGCCACGACAGAGAAGTAGCAAACGCTGCGAGGCTATCGGAAATCGGCGTCTGGTGAATGAATTCGGGCGCGGAGACAACATTCTTAGCATGGGCCATGATGGGCGGCTTTCCTTGTAAAATTCGCCGAACCGTATCACCCGCGAAGAAAACGGTAAACCCGCCGTGCCCTACTCAGGTGGCACGGCGTTGGCTCACTTCATAGGTAAAGGCCATCAGGCCGTTGGTAAGTTCGCCGAAGCGCTTAAAGCGTTCGTCCCGCGACGTGCCGCGGCGATACTGAGCGTAGATTTGCATAAAGATGACGCCAAGCTTGAACATCGCCAGCACGCGATGAAACAGGAAATTGGAGACGTCGCGGCCAGAGCGCTCGGCGTAGCGTTGGACGATCTCGTTTCGAGTCGGGAAGCCGTTGCCGGCGCTCGGCATCTGCGCCAGGCCGTGCATCGCAGGCGGATCGCCTGCTTCCGCCCAGTAGCTCAGCAGGGTGGCGAGATCGAACAACGGATCGCCGCGCGTACCCTGGTCCCAGTCCAGTACCGCCACCGGCGCCAGCGTCTTGGGGTCCAGCAGTACATTATCGAGTTTAAAATCATTGTGCAGCAGGGTCGGTGGGCCATCCGGCACTTGATGGGCCGCCAACCAATCGGCGACCGCCACGCCAGCTGCGGGCGGCACATCGTCGCTGGAGATTTCCATGCGTTGGCGCCAGCCGGCTACGGCACGCTGCAGGAAACCATCGGGCCGGCCAAATTCGCCAAGATCAACATCTTCCGGCTTAACCGCATGAAACGCGACCAGCGTGTCCACCAGCATATCGCCGAGCGCCGCGCCGATATCGTCGCGGCCGGCGAGAAATGCAGGCCAGGTTCCGCCGATGCAAAGGCCTGCGCGATACTCCATGATCAGGAAATGATTGCCGAGAATCTCTTTGTCGGGCGAATAATGCGCGCTCTGCGGCGCCAAGGGGAAAGCCCCCCCGAGACGGCTCAGAATGCGATGCTCGCGTTTCATATCATTTGCGCCTGGCGGGATATCGCCCATCGGCGGGCGACGCAGCACCATCGGCGTGCCGTCGACTTGGATGAGATAGTTGAGATTGCCAAAGCCGCCGGCAAATTGGCGCGGCGTATCAATCTGAGGATCGAAACGAAATCCATGTTCGCTGAGATGCCGCGCCAGGGCTGCCCAGTCCTGTTTGGTCTGGGATTCGGTCGTAAGAAATTTGGGTTCGGCGGCGCGCTGCGCTGCCGCCGCTGCGTCTTCGCTTAGCATTTTAATTTCCTGTTTCGCTGCGGCCAGAGATTAGAAATTCACGGCCCGGCGGTCAACGCGCCGGGCGCCATTTAAAGGCGGCGTATCTGATGGTGCCGAAAGCGAGACCAACCAGCACCAGGCCCGCCCCCACCATGCGCATTTCGCCAAATTCCTCGCCGAGAATGAGCGCCGTCGAAATCATGCCCGAAATCGGGATTATCAGCGAGAACGGCGCCACCGCACTGGCCGAGTTTTTACGCATAAGGTAGCTCCACAAACCAAAGCCGCCGAAGGTCGAGATCAGGCCGAGAAAGGCGATTTCACCGATGCCCCGCCAACTCAACCGCGCGAGAATATGGAAGATCTCGTTTTGCCCTTCGAAGGTGTAAGAAAGCACCAGCAAGGGGAGGATGCCGAGCACATGCGCCCAAGCGACGAGACGCATGACTTCATCGGTTCCTGCCAGCTTGACGATAATATTCGACCCAGCCCAGGTAAATGCAGCAAAGATAAGTAAGAAGAAGCCGATCATGGTGGCGCCGCCCGGCATGGTCGAAGCGATAACCACCATTCCGGCAAGTGATATGGCGATGCCGACATATTGCGCCATTCGCGGCTTTTCACCGAGCAGCAAAAAGGCGAGCATCGTGGTGAACAAGACTTGGACTTGCAACACCAAAGCCGCCAAACCCGCCGGCATACCGAACTCCATACCGAACAGCAGCAGCACCATCTGGATCGACCCCTGCGACAAACCCAGCAGCAGCAGCCAATAAAACGGGATGCGCGGCAGACGCATCAGTACGACGACCGGCGCGCCGGCCGCCACCACGCGCAGCGTCGCCATCAGGAACGGCGGCAGCGAATCCAGTAAATCGCGCATCACCACAAAGGCAAAGCCCCAGAGCACGGTGATCGCCACCGCGAGCGCGATATGGGAAGGCGGCATTCAAATACCTGACGAAGAAAGCGGCAGGCAAGTTAGTGCGCCCGAACAGGCGGGGTCAACGCGCCGCCGCCGCAAGGCTAGTGGCCCCTTGGCAGCGGCGTGACTGGTCTTCTGCTTTAGGAGTAAGTGGGGCTCACGCGGCGGCGGGCCGTTCTTCGTGATCTGATAACTCGCTCGCTCCGGCTGGCACACCACCGCGTCCGACAATCTCCCCGGTAAGGGAGTGGTATTCAAGCCCTTGGATAAGCTGGACGAGCACTTTGCGCATCATCGGCTTGATCATCAGCACCCCCATCAGTGCCCCTAATGGGCCGAATTTGGGTATGAAGGACATGGTAATGGAAAGCTCGGTTTGATCTTCGCCACGTGGCGTCACGATAAATTCTGCCTCGGCCCGCTTGAGCGGCATCGACATTTCGCTCAGCCCGATTTTCATCCGGCGCCCGGATTCCCATTCGAGAACATCTTCGACGACGCTGTTGCCGTCATAAAAATTGCACTTTCGGCTCGCGCCGACTCCTTCATTGTTTTCGCTCAGCAGATCGGCCGACTCGACGAATGCGTGGATGCGTGCGATGCCGCTGAAATCGGCCAGATGCCGCCACACTTCTTCCGCCGATAAACTCAGACGCTTCGTTACATTGACTTGCATGATGTTCTTCCTCCTCAGTTATGGACCAAACAGTCCTAAATTAACAAAAAAATACTTAGGCGATGGCGCGCATTGCCGTGGCTGCAATATCGCGCAGCATTGGCGCATCGAAACCTGATTTGCTGAGACAAACGAGGCCGGCCAAACAAGCCATGATATAACGCGCCAGCGACTGCGCACCCTGATCGGCGTCGATTTCACCAACCGCCTGGCCGCGTTCGATCGCCCGAATATAGGCCTGCTCCATCTCGGTCTGCGCCGCTGCGATCATTTTAGCCACGGCCGGGTCGCGAGCGCCGAGTTCCAAGGTGGTGTTGGCGATCAAGCAGCCGCAGCGCGGCCCGGGCGCAGTCATGCCTTCGATTATCATGTCGAAGCGTTTGGCAATACCGGCGCGCGGCGACGGCTCCTCCTCCAATACCTGGAGTGAGGGCTGCATTTTGTTCTCGACATAGAACTGCAACGACGAGAGCAACAGCTCATGCTTGCTGCCGAAGGTGTCATAGAGGCTCGATTTGCTGAGACCCGTCGCCTGAGTGATGTCGCTCAGCGAAGCGTTTTCATAGCCCTCTCGCCAGAACAAATGCATGGCATCGCCCAAGGCGTCGCTTTCGTTGAATTCGCGTGGTCTGGCCATGCCCGATCATCTCTAACAACGTCAATTGGAGGCATGCTATTCGATACGGACCGATTGGTCCATAAATAAATTACCCGGCTTTCGCTTCCCCTCTCGGCAGGATGACGAAGAACAACCCGAGAAACAGCGGTACCAATGCAATCAGTACCCAAAAGCTGAGCCGCTCGTCGAAAAACGCCATGCCAAACAGGATGCCGGTCAATGGCGTTATGAAATTGACGGTGGTGAAAAAGACCGGCCCCATCAGCATCACGAGTTCGAGAAAGAGGTAGATTCCGAGTGCCTGAACTAAGCCCGAAAGCACCAGCGCCCATTCGGCTGCCCCGAAACTGCCGCCGAAGACCCAGAACTCATCGGCCAATAACATGGCAACAAATAAAATTGGCAGCGGTGCCAAAAAATAGCCGGCGCTGAAGGACAGCGAATCCATCGCCGGCGGGCGCATGATGATCGCCGCAATGGTGGTGGTGGCGTAGCAAAACGGGACGATCATAGAGAGCAGTATCCACGGCACCAAATCGCGCGATGGCAGACTGGATTCGGGAGCGACGATGAGCACGATGCCGGCCATACCGATGACAAGGCCGAGATATTTGAGCCACCAGGCGCGCTCCATGCGGAAAGCCACGGCGCCGAGATAGGTCATCATCGGCGCCAATGCGATGACCATGCTCATGATGCCGGACGGCACACCATGCCCAACCACCACGGCGACGACCGCATAGGGGATCGCGAAACCGGTGGCGCCGGTTACGGCATAGCATCGGAGATGCGCAATCGTGACTCGCGGCGGCCTGCGGAACAGCAGCGAGAGCACCAACATTGTGACACCGGCAAAAACGCCGAGCCAGAACACATAGGCAAGGAACGGAATGCCGCCCCGCACCGAAACACCAGCCAGGGCATAGGTCAGGCCATAGGTCACACCGGTGACCAACAGCATGGCGAGCGGCACGCCAACACGCGGCCGTAAGGTACCGCTATTCATAGAGCTTGGCGTGCATCACGCCTGTCGCGCCGCCCGGTTTCGAGCGTCGATGGCGGCAATGTCGCATGGGCGCGGCGACCGCAGAATGGCGGCATGAGCTTGGCGGGAAAGGTGTATTTCGTCTTGGAAACTGCCCGCCTCCCGGAGAAAGCGCGCATCTTCTTTATTTTGCGCCGCCTGGCCTATTCCGAACCTCACCGCTGCAGTTCTCCAAAATATTCGCTTGTGCATCGCGTTTCAGAACGCAACAGGTTGGAACTCACCACTGCGCAGGTTAGGATGGCGCCGCCAATTCCCAAGAGAGTGAGAAAAGCGGACCTATGGTGGCCCTGACCAGAGAGCAGATGATCAATATGGTCGAACATAGCTATTTCAGCAATGTCGACCATAAGAATCTAAGCGTCGTCCTCGACTGTTTTGCTGGCGATGCGGTGTTTACCGTGCAGTCCGCGTTTACCTCCTATGCGGGTCGAGATTCCGGCATTAAGAAATTCTACGAAACCGTCACCGCCGGATTCCAGAATATTTGGCACGGCGATTTTGAGCATACTGTCGATGTCGAATCGCAGCGCATTTCTACCCAGTTCAATGTGCGCCGCACCGATCTCAGCGGCGGCGAAGCCAGCATGAGTAATTGCAACGTCTTCCGTTTCGAGAACGGCAAGTTTAAGCAAGTTTTCGTATACGCCAGCGGCGGCAACGCGCTGGTGCCAAAGGATTAGATTTCAAAGGAGAGACGCCATGTCGTCCGATACAGATATTTATAAACATCAAAATTTTGGCAACCCGCTCGGCATGGGCGAAAAAGTGGCGCTGTTGATCGTCGATTTCGTCAACGGCTTCGATGATCCCGACCAGTTCGGCGGCGGCAACGTGACCGAGGCGTGCGACAATACGGTCAGCCTGTTGGCGGCGTGCCGCGATTTGGGCATGACCATTGCCCATACCCGTGTCGTGCTCGCCGATGACGGCGGCGACGACAATATCATGGCGATCAAGGTACCGGCGCTGAAGACCCTCACGGAAAATGCCCATTGCAGCCAAATCGTCGAACGCCTGACGCCGCGGCCTGGTGAAATTATCGTGCGCAAGCGTCTGCCTTCGGCCTTCTTCGGCACCGATTTAGCGCCCAATTTCACCATGCGTCGCATCGATACAGTGCTGGTGACCGGCTGCACCACGAGCGGTTGCGTGCGCGCCAGCGCACTCGACGCTATGTGCTACGGCTTCCGTCCGGTCGTCATCAGCGATTGCGTCGGCGACCGCGCCTTGGGGCCGCACGAGGCAAATCTGTTCGATCTCAAACAGAAATATGCCGAGATCATGACGCGCGACGAAGCCATCGCCGAAATGACATCGCGCCACGCCCAGGCCGCCGAATAAGGCACCTTTATGCCGACCGAAATCGATATCAATAAACGTCAGAATTTCGGACGGCGCCTCGGCTTCGGCAAGCAGGCGGCGCTGCTAATCGTCGATTTCGTCAACGGCTTCGACGATCCCGACCAGTTCGGCGGCGGCAATATTTCCGAGGCTTGCGATAACACCGTCAAGCTGCTCGAAGCCTGCCGCGGCCTCGGCTTGCCGATTGCG
>JAQBTG010000039.1 GCA_027624955.1 Pseudomonadota bacterium | reverse complement strand
AAACTACCGGCGGACCCTGATTCGGCGCTTAAGATCGGCGTCAATTGTCGTCTGTGCGACCGTTTGGAATGCAACCGTCGCGCCTATCCGCCGCTCAACCGCCGCTTGGTGGTCGATGAGAACCATCTCGGTCTGGCGCCATATTTCTTTACCTGAACCTTCACCCAGCCGGCCCGCACGGCGTATGATGGCCGCCAGCCACAATGCTTCACAATCCAACCCGGAGAGAAAAAACATGGCCCAGGAATTGTTGCCGCCGCAACTTATCACCAAAGCCCGCATGCTCTATTTCTGCTGGGTGCCGGCCGATCCCGCAGCCTGCGCCGCCCTGCTGCCCGCCGGCCTCAAGCCAGCCGCCAACAAAGCCATCTACATCAACCAATATGTCGTCGACACCGATGCGCAGACATCACATTTCGGCGCCTATTCGCTCACCTATATGGGCCTCGATCTCGACGGGCTCGATCTTGACGACGGCACGCCTGGCCGGTTTTGGACGCATTATTTCAATTCCAATCCCGGCATGCGCGCCTACGCCGCTGATCGCGGCATTCCCGCCGATGCCGGCAACACTGAATTGGTGATCGCGGGCGACGTGCTCACCGCAACCACACAGGCGGGCGACGGCACGCTGCTGTTCCGCACCAAGGCGCGGGTGTCCGAAACGATTGGTGAATCAGTTCGCGGCCATCTGCGCTACATCACCCAGAATGGCGGCATTATGGAAAGCGGGCGCTACGCCTATGTCGGCGATATCGTGGAGCCGTTCGAAGTGCTGTCATTCGAATTTCTCGCACCGGGTCATTCGAGCTATGCGCTGCGCCCGGCCGATCCGCTGGAAATCACCTTCGGCTTCTATTCGCCGAGTTCGTCATTCTGTTATCCCGGAGGCGTCGGGCCGCTCTAGGTCACATGCCCATAAACTAGTCGCCGAGTTTTCCGGAACAACGATCCTACTGGCCACTTCAGTCGGTTGCTGCGTCATGGCGGCGCGGCTGGCGGGTGGACTGTTGCCATTCACCATTTTCCAGCCATAGTTGAGCAACAGGCCCAAGATAGGGAGGCCGTTGGCGTTAGTATGAATCGTGAAAAGGCTGCGCCAACGACAATCTCTCCTGGCGTTATTGGTTTCTTCGGGAAATGGCTATCGGTATGGGTCGCCTTGTGCATCGTTGCAGGGGTCGGCCTCGGAACAGTGCTGCCTGATCTTTTTCAGGTCCTCGCTGGTCTGGAATTCGCATCGGTTAATTTAATCGTCGCCGTCCTCATTTGGGGAATGGTCTACCCGATGATGGTGAATGTGGATTTTTCCAGCCTTCGTCATATCGGCGACCGGCCAAAGGGACTGCTCATTACTATTATCGTGAACTGGCTGATAAAGCCGTTCACGATGGTTGGCCTCGGCATCCTGTTTTTTGAGATCCTGTTCGCCAACTTAATCTCTCCTGCCGATGCACAACAGTACATTGCCGGCCTCATTCTACTTGGCGCAGCCCCCTGCACGGCGATGGTGTTTGTGTGGTCGCAAATGACGCGCGGCGACGCAACTTACACACTTGTGCAAGTGTCGCTGAACGACCTCATCATGGTTTTCGCCTTTGCGCCGATTGTCGCCTTGCTGCTCGGTGTTACCGATATCGATGTTCCGTGGCAGACGCTGATTTTATCTGTTGGTCTATATGTCGTGATTCCACTTGTCGCTGGAGCGGCCACCCGAACATGGTTGGTGAGCCGGGCCAAGAACAGGGGAAGCGGCGAAGCCGCGGTATTGCGGTTCACAAGTGCTATCAAACCGTTTTCTGTTGTCGCACTTCTCGCAACAGTGGTTCTGCTCTTTGGCTTCCAAGGTCACGTAATCCTCGAAAGCCCCTCATTAATCGCGTTGATCGCCGTGCCGCTGCTGATTCAATCCTACGGCATTTTCGCACTTGCTTATGGTGCGGCCTATTTGTGGCGGGTGCCGTTCAACGTTGCAGCACCGTGCGCCCTTATTGGAACATCGAATTTCTTTGAACTGGCTGTTGCGGTTGCAATTGGCTTATTCGGCTTAAATTCGGGGGCTGCTCTGACGACCGTGGTAGGTGTGCTCGTCGAAGTTCCAGTTATGTTGTCTCTTGTTGCTTTCGCAAACCGAACGCGCGGCTGGTTTACAGCCGCGTAGTGAAAACCCAAGAAGGCAATTCGTAGGACAGGTGATATGACCTCCGAACACACGGCCGACTACGGAACAAGGTTCCACGACAGGCTGTATTTCGAACCCAATCAACAAATTGAAGGCAAAGATTTTAGCTTGGAGTTTCGCCCCATGGGTTTGGGACGTCCCGATTCTTTGGTCAAAGCGAAAATCTTTGAGTGGGATGATTGCCTTGCGCACCCAGAGTTTGATCATTGTTACAAACTTTGCATGGCTAAGCTGGCCTTAGAGGCAGCCATTACAAAGGGTTGAGAATATCTTGGTGGGGGACAAGCAGTGGTGTCTAGCAACGCCCACGACGTCCGGTAAGGGTCGACAGGCTGTGAGCGCATCGCTTTCATTGGCTTTACAAACAGCGCACTGCTGTCGCAGCGTTTCTTCAACAAGCTCAAACATTTCCGAGCCGTAGCCACAGGCTAGGACGAGCGCGACGGCACCTATCTCGCTTCCGTCAAGCTCGCTTCAGTGCGAATATGGCTAAGATTTAATGAGTCGGTAACCTAGAGCGTTACTGGCGCAATTCGGCCTCGCGCTGCTGATACGTCCAGGCGCGCACCGCGTTGTAATTGCTCTCGGCGTTTTCGACCAGATAATCGACCGCATCGATTAATTCCTCGCGGCGCACCACGCCTTCGCCGGCATAGAGCGCCAGGCGCTCGGTCGAGCCCAAGAGCCAGCTACGCGGGTCGAACAGGCTGTCGACTCCGAGGCCGACCGCATCGCGCGCCGTCGTCGGGCCAAATAGCGGCAGAACCAAATAGATGCCGTCGCCGACACCGTAGGTGTAGAGGGTCTGGCCAAAATCGGCGTCATGCGGCTCCAGTCCCAACTCCGCTGCGACGTCAAACAATCCCAACAGGCCGACGGTGCTGTTGACGGCGAACCGCGACAAGGTCGTTGCCGCGCGGTGGAAGCGCAATTGCAGCAGGTCGTTGGCGAAAATAATTGGCGATGCGAGGTTGTCGAAGGCGCGGCTGAGGGCGTCCTGCGCGGCGTCCGGCGTCACGAATCGATAGCCACGCGCCAGCGGCTCGAAGATGATAAAATCCAGCGCGCCGTTGGCATAGAAGAAGACCCGATTGAGGCCTTCGAGCGGATCTTTATCGGCATAGCCGTCGATCCCGCCTTCTTTCGGCAATATCGGCCAGTTCGCGGGGCGGTCGCCGGGTGTCGCGACGCGCAGCATGTCGGGCGCCCGCGCATCATGTGGCGCGACCAATTGCGCCGCCTCCGGTTCGGCCCGGCGCGGCGCGGCGCCGGACAGATCCTGCGACACGCCGGCAAAGCCCGGAAACATGCTGATCACGGTAAAGTTCAGATTGGTATGCGATTCGGGCGCCTGAAGATAGGCTTCTCGCATGATCGCTTGAAACAGTTCCGGCCGTTCAGCGATCGCCGATACCACCACCGTTTCCAGTTGCCGATTGGCGATTTGCCGGCGCTCGTCGATGATGTCGCTGAGCGATGCTTGGTGGTGCCGTCCCTGTTCGGCGGCGGCGCCAATGCGCGTGGCCAGTTCCGGCGGCAGCGCTTGCGCCATGGCACCAATCACCGGCACCAGGCACAGCGCGGCCAGGGCGAACAGCGTGACGAATAGTCTAGACACTTCCGGTGCCGCTCTCGAGCGCTGTGCGGAAAACATCGGGATCGACATTGCCGCCGGAGGCGACCACAACGACGGTCTTGCCGGCTGTCGCCAAGGCGCCGTTCAGAACCGCCGCCAGCGCCGCCGCGCCGCCCGGTTCGATCACCAGCTTGAGATGGTGGAAGGCCGCCGCCATGGCGCTGAGAACCGCGCCGTCATCTGCCGTCACGCCGCCGGCGACGCGGCTTGAATTGATGGCGAACGTGCGCGCGCCCGGCTCCTCCGGTAGCAACGCATCGCAAAGGGTAGCGACGGTCATATCGTGCACCCGTTGGCGCGTGCCGGCTGCAAACGAGCGCGCGTGATCGTCATAGTCCGCGGGTTCAGCGGTGTAGAGCGCGGTATCCGGCAACTCGGCGCTGAGCGCCAGTGCGCAACCGGCCATCAGGCCGCCGCCGCCCGCCGGTACCACCACAAAATCGGGGGCGATATTGCGCACCCGGCACTCGGCGGCGATTTCAAGGCCAACCGTGCCCTGGCCAGCAATGACGTGATTATTTTCATAGGGCCGGACAAGGGTCGCGCCCTTGTCGCGCGCCAGGCCCTCCGCCAATGCTCCGCGATCTTCCGTCGCGCGATCATAGCTAACGATTTCAGCGCCGTAGCGTTTTGTCCCGGCGACTTTCACCGCCGGCGCATTGTTCGGCATAACGATGGTCGCCGGCGCGCCGAGCATGTGCGCTGCCGCCGCCACCGCTTGCGCATGATTGCCGGAGGAATAGGCGACCACTCCTTGCGCCCGGGCGGCGCGGTCGAGTTGGCTAATGCAATTATAGGCGCCGCGGAATTTGAACGAGCCGGTGCGCTGCAATGGCTCGGCCTTGATCAGAAGGCGCCCGCCGATATGCTCGTTCAGCCAGATTGATTCGAGCAGTGGCGTGCGCACTGCGCTGCCTGCTAGGCGCTCGGCCGCAGCACACACATCGGCATAATTGGGTAGCATCAAGCGCTCGCGGTGGGCGTCCCGGGCGGTACTCTGGTCGGTATCCCGGTCTGTGGATTTAGACGTTGATGCCATCACCAGCCCCGTCATCACGAAGCATGGTGGAATCGCGCCTGTTGGCCTCGTCTGATTCGCGCCTGTCTGCCTCGTTTGATTCGCGCCTGTCGGCGGTGCCGAGGCGCGTCACGACGCGCTCTGAATTACTCAAGTTCCTGAAGTTCCAGTTGATCGCCGACGACCAAAATACGTGCCTTGACGGTCACGTCGCCGCCTTCGCCATCCTCGCCGACATAAGTAAAGTCGAAGGCCTGGGAGATCGACATGGGCATTAGCAGCTGACCCTCCTGCACCAGCACTCCGCCGGGTTCGACAATATATTCAAGTGGCGCAGAGATGCAGCCGCCGCTGCTGTAACAGACCCGGCCATGGCGTATCTTTGCGCCGCGCCCGCTAAGGTCGTGGAATTCGCGTGTATAGGTGAACTGCCCGTATCGCCCGGCCGGTTCGTGTACGACGCCCGAGACGCGCAGCTCGACCGCGTTCTGAGGAGGATCGTCCGCTGCCGCCGATGGCGCGGTAAGTGGAACAAGGAGCGCCACGGCCAGCCCGGCAGCGGCGATGAGTCGCGGCAATCCCTGCTTCGCAATCATGGCAATCATACCTCTACCTATGCCTCGTAACCGGCCCCAATTTTCTGTAGCTGCCAATCTACACCGCTGCCGCGCGAGCGCCAAGGGCCGGGCTTCGCCGGGGCAAATCCGGCGCTTCTAACAGCGCGCCGCCAAATCCGGCGCTTCTAACAGTGCGCCGCCAAATCCGCGACCGCGATCGCCGCATCGGCATCGCCAGGGTCGCATCGGCTGGCCAGAACCCGCGCTGAGAAACCTCGCGCCAAATCACGCTCGATGCTGGCAGCGTCAACCTCGACCCCCAACTGCCAGCGATAGGCTTGAACGCCTTCCAAAACACGCTGCACGTAGTTTCTGGTTTCGGGAATCGGAATCATCTCGATCCAGTCGACCAAATCTACTTCGGAATCTTGGCGCGGGTCGCCATTGGCGCGCAGCCAGCGCCGCACATTGGTCGGGCCGGCGTTATAGGCGGCCAGGGCCAGAACGTAGGAGCCGTCATGTTTATCGATCATGTTGGCCAAATAGGTGCTGCCCAGTTTCACGTTATAGGCAGCCTGGGTGAGTTTGTTTTTGGCGTAGGGCAGGCGCAGGCCGCGCGATACTTGGCTCGCCGTTGCCGGCATCAGCTGCATCAGCCCGCGCGCGCCGGCAGGGCTTGCGATCTCCCGGTCGAACAGACTTTCCTGGCGTGTCAGCGCCAGAACTAGTGCGTGCTCAAGTTCGTCGTTGGCGTATGCGAAAGGTAAATCGACCAGCGGAAATATCCGCGCGTTCGAAATATAACCGTCGCGCGTCGCCTGTTTGGCCGCGCGGATGGCCAGGTCATAGCGGCCGAGTGCATGCGCAAGGCCGGCAATCAGGGCATGGTCCGCCGGCCCCTTCGATATTTCCACCAAGTGGCTCACGAAGACGCCGGCCAAACGGTCTTGACCAAGAAAGTTCAGCAGGCGGATAACGGCGAACATTTCATTGTCGGCGATGACCGCGTTGGCGATCTCCTCGCCGGTGCGCGATTCATTGGCAAATAACAGCGCCTTGGCGCCGCCGATGCGCGCCGCCGCGAGCTGGCCGTAATAGGTGCCGGGATAGTGCGCCGCTTGGGCGTACCACAGCGCCGCGCCATCCGGATCGCCCATGGCCGTGGCGGCACGGCCCGCCCAATAGGCGGCGCGGGCGCGGCTGATCGGCATGAACACCGCCTCATAGAGACGGGTAAAATGTTCATACGCCGCGGTATTGTCACCGAGGAAACGCAGCGCGATCCAGCCCGCCAGCCATTCCGCCTCGGCAAAAGTGGAGCTCTCGATTTGGCCGTGCCCAGAGGCCAAGCGGTAGGCATCGGAGACGCGGCCGCTGTTTAGCGCCCGGCGCGTCTGGATAGCGCGCTCGCGCCACCATAGTTTCGGCCGGCCCAATTCCTCCGGCGCCGCGAACAATATTTCTTCGGCGCCGTCATCGCGTCCCTTGCGCCGGCGCCAGCGCAGGCGCTCATACATCAGGCCCGCTGATGCGAGCAGGTCCTCTGGCACCCGGGCGATGGCGCCATCGACGCCGCCGGCGAACGCATGCAGCGCCATCCGCGCCTCCGCCACGGCCCGCTGGCGCTTGTCGACATAGCGGAACATACGCCGCGCATCGCGCTGGCGATTGTCCCAGATCAGCCGGTCGAGACGCGCGTCATGATCTTCCTGGCGCAAATAGTTCTTGTAGCGGCCGAAAATGATCTTGAGGTCCGCGCCGGAGAAATTGTTTCCTACCCAGGCCTCGCGGATGAATATTGCGGCGCGCGCCACGTCGCCATCGGCGATCAATACATCGGCGAAGCGCAGACGCCCGTCGCGGCTTACCGGATCGCGCCAGCGGAACCAGTCGCGTATGCGCGTGTCGTCGTCGACGCCCAGCATCGCGGTTTCGGCGCTGGCTTCCAGCCCCGACTGGCTCGGCCAATCGGGGTTGTTGGCAATGAAAGTGGAAATTTCGTCGAACGAAGCAGGATTATGCGCCCGTGCGTAGTCCATCCAGCGCAGTACCTTGGCGCCGAGCGGATCGCGTGCACGCGCCGCGATCCGGTGGGCGGCCGACCACCGTCCGCTTCCGGCCTCTTTGAAGGCGGTGATGTAAAATTTTGCGTCCATGCCTGAAACCGGCGGCGGCAACAGCGTCTCCGCAATCGCGCGCTGCGAAATGGCCGCACCGCAAAAAATTATGGCTGCCAAGATTAGCGGGAGAAAAATGCGCACGAACGCCCTTTCAAAACTGAATATCCTTCTCAAACCGCCGGGCCGCGATCTTAGGCCGGGCGTCTGCAATCCGGCAAGGCGATTGGCGCCGGCCTTGTCCTCCGGTCAACGGCAAATTATGCTCGGAAAACTCTTAATAATTCGAGTGCGGAGAGCGCCATGTTACGAGTGCGGAGAGCACCATGTTAGAAGGCTATTGCACGGCCCTGATTACGCCGATGCGCGACGGCGCGGTCGATGAAGACGCGTTCCGCGCCTTGGTCGAGTGGCAAATTGCCGAGGGCGTGTCCGGATTGGTGCCGTGCGGCACGACCGGCGAATCGCCCACGCTCAGCCATGACGAACATAAGCGGATTACCGAGATTTGCATCGGTGTGGCGAAGGGGCGGGTGCCGGTCCTCGCCGGGTCCGGTTCCAACAGCACTGCCGAAGCCATTGAGTTGACGCGTCACGCCAAGCAAGCCGGCGCCGACGCCGCGCTTCTGGTCATGCCCTACTACAATAAGCCGACCCAAGAAGGCATGTATCAGCATTTCAAAGCGATCCAGGATGCGGTGGCGATCCCGCTATATATATACAATATCCCCGGGCGCAGCGTCGTGAATATGAGCGTCGAGACCATGGCGCGCCTGGCGGCATTGCCGAATATCGTCGGCGTGAAGGATGCCACCGCCGATCTTACCCGCCCGACCTTGACGCGCCTGGCGATTCCAGGCGGCTTCAACCAAATGTCAGGCGAGGACGGCACGGCGATAGGCTTCTTTGCCCAGGGTGGGCACGGATGCATATCGGTCACGTCAAACGTCGCGCCGCGCGCCTGCGCCGAATTCTATGCCGCGTGGAAATCCGGCGACGCGGCCAAGGCGCTTGAGCTGCACACCCGCCTCATGCCGCTGCACGATGTGCTGTTCTGCGAATCAAGCCCGATACCAGTAAAATATGCGGCTTATCTGCTCGGTAAGTGCCGCGCCGAAATGCGGCTACCCATGTGCCCGCCGTCAAGCGCTAGCAAAGAACGGATCGAAGCAACCTTGCGCGCACTTGGCCTGCTGAAGGATGCGGCGGCTTAAGCCGCCTTTGACATGGCCACACAGAAGAGCGATGGCCGCGATATTGTCGCCCAAAACCGCAAAGCACGGCACAATTATCATATCGCCGAGAAGTTCGAGGCGGGAATTATGCTGACCGGAACCGAAGTTAAGTCCCTGCGCCTGGGCCGCGCCAGCATGGGCGAATCCTACGCAATCGAACGCAGCGGCGAGATTTTTCTAGTTAATGCGCATATCCCCGAATATGCCGCTGGCGGGCGCTACAATCATGAGCCCACCCGCGCCCGCAAACTGCTACTTAGAAAACGCGAGATCGAGAAGCTCAGCGGCAGCTTGAAGCGCGGCGGTGGTATGACTTTGGTGCCGCTCACCCTCTATTTCAACGAGCGCGGACGGGCCAAGGTCGAAATCGCCATGGCGAGCGGTAAGCGCAAACATGACAAACGCGCGTCGGATAAAGAGCGCGATTGGAATCGCGACAAGCAACGCCTGCTGCGCGCCAATAACTAGAGCAAGTCCTGAGCAGGTGGAATCACCTGCGACGACGCATTTGCTTAAATTAAAAGGAGATAGAGCGTTTTGCGTGAACGCAGGTGAACGTGAAATGCCCTAATTTCGGCCGCCGGCGCGCGGTGCCGCCACCAGCCGACGGATATCGTCGAACACGTCGTGGAACATGGCCTCGGTCAAGCGTCCCGTATTGGTGTTGAGCCGCGAGCAGTGATAGCTGTCGATCATCGTGAGGCTGGCGGATAATTCATGGCACGCGCGATGGCCAAACTTATAGGCGCTCACCTTGTGCCCGAGATTGCGCAGCACAGTTTGGTGCGCGATCCCGCCGAGCGCAAGAATGACCCGCAAATTCGGCATCGCGCCGATTTCACTTTCCAGGAACGGCCGGCAGGCGGCGATCTCGGCGGCGGTCGGTTTGTTTTGCGGCGGCACGCAGCGTACGGCGTTGGTAATGCGGCAATCTTCAAAGCTGACGCCATCATCCGCGGTGCGGGCGTAGACACCTTTTGCAAAGCCGAACTTGATCAAGGTCGCATAGAGAAGATCGCCGGCAAAGTCACCGGTGAACGGCCGCCCCGTGCGGTTGGCGCCTCTGATGCCGGGCGCCAATCCGGCGATCAGTAGCCGGGCGGTGAGCGGCCCAGCGCTCGCCACCGGGGCGTTATGCCAGTCGGGATGCGCGGCGCGGCTGGCCTCGCGATAGGCAACGAGGCGCGGGCATTTTTGGCAGTTCCGCTGCGGTGCCTGTGGCGCCTGCGGCCCGTGTGGCGTCGCCATATTATCCCGTGGGGTCGCCATACTATTTCGCGTCAACTTGGTCGTCGCCGTCGCCGCCGTCGTCTTCTTCTTCAAAGGATTCGCCCGGAAATTCATCGCCGTCGCCGTCTTCGTCGGCAAGGCTTTGGTGAATCTGCGCCGCGTTTGGGCCTTCTCGCTGGTCTTCTTCGCGCCCCTGCGGCGCGCGGCCGATCTCTGCCTGAAGGTCTTTCAGTTCAACAAAATAATCGGCTTGGCGGCGCAACTCGTCGGCCACCATCGGCGGCTGCGAGCGCACCGTACTGACGACCGTGACGCGCAAGCCCTTATACTGCACCGCCTCAACCAGGCGGCGGAAATCTCCATCTCCGGAAAACAGCACGATATGATCCAGAACCGGCGCCATTTCGATCATGTCGACGGCCAGTTCAATGTCCATATTGCCCTTGATCTTGCGCCGCCCGGTTGAATCGGTGAATTCCTTGGCCGGTTTGGTCACCATGGTGTAGCCGTTATAATCCAGCCAATCGACGAGCGGGCGAATCGGCGAATATTCCTGATCCTCTAACAGCGCCGTATAGTAAAAGGCGCGAATGAGCCGCCCTTTCTTTGCGAAAACGCTGAGCAGGCGTTTGTAATCGATGTCGAAAGCAAGCGATCGGGCGGCCGCGTAAAGGTTGGAACCGTCTATGAATAGTCCGATACGTTCGTCAGAATAAAAATTAAACATGAAAAAAATCCATTTTCTAAATATGCCAGCAAATTTCGCGAGTTATTCCCGAACGGCAGAGTTAATCGAGGTGGGCTAAATCAATTTGGTGCGAATAAAAGTCACGTTATGGCTAATATTAATGTCGTGTCGCCATCTGCGGCAAGTCCCCGGCGTTTCGGCTGGGCTGAGATGATATTTATCGCTTTGGGAGCCAATCTTGCAACCGAGCGATATGGCACGCCGCGGCTGGCGCTGGAAGCGGCGTTGCGCCGCCTGGACGAACTCGGCGTCGCCGTGATCCAGTGTTCCAACTGGTATCGCAGTGCGCCCTATCCGTCGGCCGATCAGCCAATGTTTGTAAACGGCGTCGCGCGGGTAGAAAGCGGGCTTTCGTCCACCGCCTTGATGGCGGTCCTGCTCGACATTGAATTTGACTTCGGGCGTCGCCGCGGTGAGCCGAATGCGGCACGTGTGATGGACCTCGATCTGATCGATTTCAACGGCCAGATATTTGATCGGGCCGCCGACGAAAACGGCCCAGCGCTGCGGTTGCCGCACCCGCGGCTGAGCCAACGCGCCTTTGTGCTACTGCCGCTTGTGGAAATCGCACCCGAGTGGCGCCATCCCAAAGACGGCCGGCATATTGATGATCTCATCGCCACCTTGCCTGCGGGCCAGAAAATAGACCTCCTGGAATCCTAAGAGGCCTTTGATTTCCGCCAAAAACACCCATATTAACTTGCGTGAGAGGTGGCAAACGGGTAGGTTTCGCGGCCTTTTGATCCGCATTTGTTTGTTTTATTATGGAGTGCCCGCAGCATGGCGCGTGTAACCGTTGAAGATTGTGTCGATAAGATCCCAAACCGCTTTGAGCTGGTTTTGCTCGCTTCCCGGCGGGCACGGAATATTCATTCCGGTGCACCGTTGACGGTTGAGCGCGACAACGACAAGAATCCGGTCGTGGCGCTGCGCGAAATTGCCGAAGAGACCATTGACCTCGATGCGCTGAAATACGAAGTGGAGCATGGCGCCGATATCGACCAAGAATTGGACGAGCCAGAGGAGGAAAATCTGGCGGTGTTGTCGGCTGAGCAAGCCTGGGCCGGCGTGACAACCTCAAGGGTTCCGGAAAGCGATGAAGAAGAGGCCGCAGCCGTCGGCGCTGACGCGGTATTCGCGCCGAAACTCGACGATGACGATAAAAGCGTTGAAGATGCCGACAGCGAGCCCAAATCCACCAGTACCGACGAGGAGGCCTGAGCGCGAATTGTCCACGATTTAGTTCCACAGTTTAATTCTGTGGGCGCGACGCCAATAAAATAATAATTCCGGCCCCGGAATATCGCGGACAGGCCGAGCGCATGACATGCAGTGATTCGTCAATACGAACTTGTCGAACGCGTTAAGGCGTACGATCCGACGGCGGATGAAGGCGCGTTGAACCGCGCCTATGTTTTTTCCCTAAAAGCCCACGGCGCGCAAAAGCGTGCCAGCGGCGATCCCTATTTTTCCCATCCCCTTGAAGTGGCGGGCATCCTGACCGAGCTCAAGCTCGATTGCGATACCATCGTCACCGCGCTGCTGCACGATACCGTGGAGGACACGCTGGCGTCTCTCGACGAGATTGAGCGTCAATTTGGCTCGCCCGTCGCTCGGCTCGTCGATGGTGTGACCAAACTCAGCCAGTTGGAACTGCAATCGGATCAAACTAAGCACGCTGAGAATTTCCGCAAATTTGTTCTCGCGATGTCAAAGGATATCCGCGTGCTTTTGGTCAAACTCGCCGACCGCTTGCACAATATGCGCACGCTCGGTTTCATCGAAAACCAAGACAAGCGCCGGCGCATCGCCAATGAAACGATGGAAATTTATGCGCCGCTTGCCGAGCGCATCGGTTTGCAGACCATCACCGAGGAGCTGGAAGATCTGGCGTTTGCCGAGATCAACATGGATGCCCGCAACTCAGTAAAGGCTCGCCTTGATTTTCTGCGCGAAGAAGCCGGCGATATCGTGCCGCGCATTCTCGACGCCCTGCGCGAGATGTTGGCTGGGCACCGCTTCCGCGCCGTCGTCGAAGGGCGCGAAAAGCGCCTTTATTCGATCTGGCGCAAAATGGAGGTCAAGAATATAGCCTTCGAGCAGCTCTCCGACATCGTTGCCTTCCGCATCATTGTTGACAGTGATGCGGATTGCTACTGCGCCCTCGGCTTTGTGCATGGCGCCTATCCCATGGTGCCCGGAAGATTCAAGGATTACATCAGCACGCCAAAGCCGAACGGCTATCGTTCCCTGCACACCAGCGTGATGGGTCCGGAACGCCAACGCATCGAAATACAAATTCGCACCCGTGAGATGCACGAGGAAGCGGAACTTGGCGTCGCCGCCCATTGGGCCTTCAAGCAGGCCGATACCGGCAGTGACGGCAAGCAATATCGCTGGCTGCGTGAGCTATTGGACATCCTCGACAATGCGTCGGGTCCGGAGGAATTCCTCGAGCACACCAAATTGGAAATGTTCCGTGATCAGGTGTTTTGTTTTACGCCGCATGGCGATCTCATCAATTTGCCGCGCGGCGCGACGCCGGTAGATTTCGCCTACGCGGTGCATTCCCAAGTCGGCGATACCTGTGTTGGCGCCAAGATAAATGGCCGCATGGTGCCGCTGAGAACGCGGCTTTCCAATGGCGATCAAGTCGAAATCGTCCGCTCCACCGTGCCCGCACCGTCGCCCACTTGGGAAGGGTTTCTGGTGACCGGCAAGGCGCGGGCCAGCGTTAGGCGCTTCATCCGTTCCAAGCAGCGCAAAGAATATGAATCTCTGGGCCGGGCGATTGCTGAAAAGGCCTTTCGCGAGATTGGTGAAACATATGCCCAGGCGGTGATCGATCGGGCCCTACCCAGGCTCAAGCTAAAAACCGAATCGGAGCTGTTTATCGCCCTCGGCCAGGGTCTTTTGACTGGCCGGGATTTTCGCGACGCCTGCTTCCCAACGCGCCGGCGCCCTGGCGTTGCGTCGCGCGCCCTGTCTTTGGTGCGCGGCCGGTCGGGATCGACCAAGGCCGGCGACGCGGCGATTCCTATCCGTGGGTTGGTGCCTGGTGTGGCGGTGCATCTCGCGGAATGTTGCAGTCCGCTGCCGGGGGACCGCATTGTCGGCATTGTCACCACCGGCATCGGCGTCACCGTCCATACCATCGATTGCGATACGCTGGTCAGCTTCGGCGATACACCGGAGAGATGGCTGGATCTGTCCTGGGACAAAGAGGAAGCCGAAAATAGCACCCATGTCGGCCGATTGACCCTTGTGGTGGCGAATGAGGCCGGTTCGCTCGGCGAATTGTCCATGTCGATCGCCAAGAACAAAGGCAATATCAACAATCTCAAGATCACCAGCCGCTCGGCGGAATTTTTCGATTTTCTCGTTGATGTCGAGGTGCAGGACTCGCGCCATTTGACCGATATCATTGCGGCCTTGCGCGCCATTCCCAGCGTCAGCAGTGTCGATCGGGCGCGGAGTTAGTCGGCCCGCGCCCCAGGCGCGGCGGAAAGTGCGGGAGCCGCTCGGCACAGACGCCAACAAATCCCATCTCGAAACCGCGCCCCAAACTAATCATCGCCTTTCAACGCAATTATGACGTCGATGCGGTGGGCGAGCGTATCAAGCAATATGACGCAGCCGAAAGCATCGGTATCTTGGTTGGCTTGGTGTTGACCGCGCTTTATCATGTGGGCCTCGCCACGCTCACCCCTACGCCCAATTCCATGCGGTTGGGCGCAGCCTGCTCGCCTGTCCACCCGCCTGCTCGCCGGGCCGCCCGCCCGCCGGGACAATGAGCGCGTAGTCATGATCGTGGTCGCGGGCCTCCTGCCAAGCACGCAAAAGTGCCCGATATCACGCGGAAAGCATTGGCGGATATCGCGAGTTTCTTCGAATAGGGTGCTCGCAAGCGGCGACAAAGACGCACATATATAGATTATCGGCCGGGTCACGGTCCGCGGAATGGGGCGGATCGCTTGCGCAACGCCCTGTCATTACGATATTTTGCAATATCCACGGTCATTAAAAAAACAAAATTGGGCCGTCGATAGGGAGAAAGATGAAGTACAAAGCGATGCATCGCCATGCGATTTCCGGTTTTGCGCCGGGTATCTGCCTTCGGTCCGGGGGAGGCTCGGCTTGAGCGTATTCCGCCGTCGGCGCAGACGCTCCATCCTGGCCCGGCTGGTGGAGCTGCTCTGGCCGCGGATGGGCTGGCGGCGTGCCGGAAAATATTATGGGTTCCGCATCAAGCGGCTTCCCGGCACGCCCTATTCGATTGCTTGCGGATTCGCTCTCGGCGCTGCCGTGTCGTTCACGCCGTTCATCGGCTTACATTTTCTCCTGGCCGCCTTTCTGGCTTGGGGGTTGCGCGCCAACCTTCTCGCCTCCGCTATCGGTACCGCAATCGGCAATCCCTGGACCTTTCCGGGAATCTGGTTTGGTGTCCTGTGGTTGGGTAGCAAAATTCTTGGGCGGGAAATGCCGGAGCTGAGTTTTTCCGACCTCAGCCTCACCATGATTTTCGATCATTTTTCAACCATCGGCGTGCCGATGATCATCGGTGGCATCCCGGCCGGCCTTGTGACTTGGGTGATTTTCTACATTCCCATCCACCGCGCGATCGCCAATTATCAGCATCACCGCCATACCAGTCGCATCAAGCGCCAGCAGGTCTTGGCCGAGCAACAGCGCGAACGGGCGAACGCGGTGGCAAACAGCAACACCGGGAAATTGCCTGCCAGCGCCAGCCAATCGGTCGATGATTTGACCATTCCGGAACCTTCTCATCAGGAGGACCCGCGGCCGTCTGCGACAATCACGCCTATCAAACGCGCCGTCGGCGAAAGCAAGGGCGGATGAGCGGGCGGGCAAGCCGGGCGTCAAGATCGATCAAACGGCGACAAATCGAAATATTCGTTGCGGCGGCTCGCGCGGCCCTGTTTCGCAGATGATTATTGGCCTGGGCAGCGATCTCATCGATATCCGGCGCATCGAGCGCACTCTGGAGCGCTTTGGCGATCGCTTTATCCACCGCATTTTCACCGAGGGCGAACGCGCGAAATCCGAACGCCGCGCGGCGCGCGCCGAAAGCTATGCCCGGCGTTTCGCCGCCAAAGAGGCCTGTTCCAAGGCGCTCGGCACTGGATTTCGCCGGGGGGTTTTTTGGCGTGACATGGAAGTCGTCAATCTGCCGTCGGGAAAACCGACCATGCGGCTCACGGGCGGTGCGGCGGAACGCTTGCAATCCCTAACGCCTTCAGGCATGACCACACAGATCGACGTGTCTCTAACCGACGAACCGCCGACCGCCCAGGCCATCGTGATCATCACCGCCCTCGCCGCCTCGCAAGAATGACGCGAACGCGGTTCACGCAGGCTGGGCAATTCCGTCGCCACGCATAACCAGTTTCCACGAGCCCACGAGCCCCATGGCAAGAACGAAGTCCAGCGACAGACCAAAGAAACGGAAATCTAGCGGAATCTGGGACACCATCCGCACCGTCGCCTATGCGGTGATCGCCGCGATGGTCGTCCGCACGGTGGCGCTTGAGCCGTTTAATATACCCTCCGGTTCGATGATCCCGACGCTGCTGGTTGGCGACTATTTGTTCGTATCTAAATATGCCTACGGCTACAGCAAATATTCGTTGCCCTGGGAAATCGACCTGTTCTCCGGGCGATTGTTCGGTTCCGAGCCCGAGCGCGGCGATGTCGCAGTGTTCAAGCTGCCGCGCGACAACGAGACCGATTATATCAAGCGTATCGTTGGTCTGCCCGGCGACCGTATTCAGGTCAAAGAAGGACTTCTCTACGTCAACGACATCCCGATTGAGCGCAATCAGATTGAGAATTTTACCTTCGATGACGTCTACGGCCGGTCACGCTCCATCGTTCAGTTCGAGGAAATTTTGCCCAACGGCGCCGTCCACCACACCCTCGACGCCAACCCCAACGGAAATCTCGACAATACCGATGTCTATAGCGTGCCTGAGGGTCATTTTTTCGCGATGGGCGACAACCGCGACAATTCTCTCGATAGCCGCATCGACAATGCCTATTCTGGTGTCGGCTTCATTCCGGCAGAGAATCTGGTTGGCCGGGCGGAGTTTATTTTTTACTCGACCAATGGCGGCGCCGAAATATGGGAAATTTGGAAGTGGGGCAAGGCGACCCGCTTTGAGCGCCTGTTCACTGCGATCCGCTAGTGGCTGGCCGTCGCAACGCCACCGCGGCGCGTGGCGCGGACCAGGTTCAAGCGATCGCCGAAAAACTCGAGGCGAAACTTTTTCACCGTTTCCGAGATCGCCAACTCCTCACTCAGGCGTTCATCCATCCGAGCGCTGTCTTAGGCGACGTCCAATCCAATCAACGGCTCGAATTTCTCGGTGACCGCGTACTTGGCTTAGTGGTGGCCGAAATGCTGCATGCGCAATATCCCAGCGAAAGTGAAGGCTCGCTGGCGCGGCGCTTTGCCGCGCTGGTCCGGCGCGAGGCGTTGGAACGCATCGCGCGGGAATTGCACTTTGGTGATTATCTGATCCTGGCCAAAGGCGAAGAAGAAAGCGGCGGGCGCGAAAATTCCGCCAATCTCGCGGATAGCTGTGAGGCGGTCATTGCCGCAATATTTGTCGACGGCGGCTATGCGGCGGCAGCGCGCTTCATCCAGCATTATTGGGTAGCGCCGATGACCGGCGAAAAGAGTCCGCCGCGCGATCCGAAATCCACCTTGCAGGAATGGGCGCAAGCCGAGCATGGCGTTTTGCCGGTCTATCGCCTGATTTCACGCGACGGCCCAGCGCATGCGCCACATTTTGAAATCGAGGTGCAAATCGGTGATTTTCCAGGCGCCACCGCCTCAGGCGGCAGCAAACAGGCCGCCGAACAAGCGGCGGCGCAAATTTTGATGCATCGTTTGGGGGCCGATAATGACTGATTCCTTGGAGCCGCCCCGCCCCGGGGAGCCGCGCCGCGCCGGTTTCGTCGCCATTCTAGGGGCTCCCAATGTCGGGAAATCCACCCTCGTCAATCGTTTGGTCGGCGCCAAAGTATCGATTGTATCGCCAAAAGTGCAGACCACCCGTTCGCGCGTGCGCGGCATTCGTATCGAAGGCGCGGCGCAGCTCGTCCTGGTGGATACGCCGGGAATTTTCGAGAACGCCAAGCGCCGCCTTGAGCGCGCGATGGTACATGCGGCGTGGAGCGGCGCCCAGGACGCCGATGCCATTCTCGTTCTTATCGACGCCCAGAGAGGCATCGATGAGAATACCAAGCAAATCCGCAAAAGCCTGGTTAAGTCGGGGCGCAAGGCCCTAGTGGCGATCAACAAGATTGACCAAGTATCGCATGAGAGCCTGTTGCCGCTGGCCGCCGCGCTGGACGACGGCGCGTCTGCCGAGCGCATCTTTATGATTTCGGCGCTCGACGGCCAGGGCGTCGATGATTTGTTGCACCATCTTCTCGGCTTGCTGCCCGAGGGGCCGTGGCTCTATCCCGAAGATCAGCTTAGCGATATCTCCGAGCGCCTGTTGGCTGCTGAAATCACGCGCGAGAAGCTATTCCTGCAACTGTATCAGGAATTGCCATACTCGCTCGCCGTGGAGACCGAGACTTGGCGCGAGCTAAAAGACGGCTCGGTTAGAATCGAACAAATCGTCTATGTGTCGCGCCCCATCCACAAGGCCATGGTGCTGGGAAAAGGCGGACAGCGCATCAAGGCTGTCGGCCAGGACTCGCGCATCGAGCTTGAAGAGCTTTTGGCGCGCCGGGTGCATTTGTTTTTGTTCGTGAAGGTCCGCGAAAGCTGGGCTGATGATCCAGAACGCTACCGCGATCTCGGTCTCGAGTTCGATAGCTAGCTACTGCCTTCGGCGCCGTTCTCAGCCGCGCCGCGTCGTTTATGCAGGCGCGTTTCAAGAATTTTGGTGGCCGTAAACACGGCGCGCACGACGAGGTCCGCCGCTTCTTTTTCGCCGCGCAGCAGCGCCAGCAGGGCGTCGGCATGGACGGCCAGAAGGGCGAATATTTCCGTTTCAGACCGGGCGTCGGCTTCAGCCTCGTTCATGACCTTCTGCAAGGATTCCACTAGATTAAGAATCTCTTTGCGGGAATCATTCTCGGTATGGCGAGCAATATACTGAACCATTTCCGACATATCGGACAATTGGTTCGCCGGAACGCTGAGGTTTGGATTTCCCTTGATGAACTGCTGCATGGTGGCGGCGAAACTGCGGAGTTGCAGCGTCGTACGGCGCAACCGATGTTCGCGAACGATGGAATTAGCGCGTTCAATCCGCGCCATATCCACTTTTGCCGATTCGTCGCCGGTCGCCTTGTAGCGCAAGCCGTTTGGCACATCGAAGGCGGCAAGTTCGGAATCGTTTCTGCGCCCCGGTTGGCGCCTGTCCGGGCCGACATAGAGCGACGTGGCGACAAATTTTTTGCGGTTCTCGATTATATTGTCGACCCGGCTTGTTACCGCGCCAATCGAAATCGGCATCACGATGATGTCGTCGGCGCCGGCATTGACGAAGGTGCGAATCACGTCGTCGCTCGGTTTCCAGGTAATAACATTGATGACGAGAAAGGGATTGCTGCCGAGCCGGCCATGGCGAATATCTTGGATATGTTGACAGACCGCCTCGGCATGCTCGTTGGTCTCAAGCACAAGCATGTCCATGCCAGTATCTTGAACCGCGCGGCGCAATGCCTCGATTGAGTTCACCACATTGACGTGGCGAAACCCCGCGCCGTGGACGGCATCGAGGATGATGCGCCGTGAATTCTGTAAGGGGCTGAACAAGACGACCTTAACATCATCGAGATCATATCCCATGGCTCTGCCGGACGTGTCCAGACTGTGCAACGCGCCGCCGGTGCCGGTACGGGTCATTGGCTATCGTCGCTCCTCTAGTCGCTGTAGCTGCCGTCTGGACGATTTCCCGAACTCGGTGAAATTCGATCGAAATATTGAGCCGATAAGGTTAATTAATTGACAATCCATGTCCGCCCGCAGCGCTTCTCGGCGCGCGGGGGGGCCCCGCCCGTGCTATATGCTTGCTATGGAGTGGAGCGATTCAGGTGTTGTGTTGTCGGCGCGGCGGCACGGCGAAACGTCGTCATTGGTGATCCTGTTCACCGAATTGCATGGCCGTCATGCCGGTCTCGTGCGCGGTGGCCAGGGGCGGCGCGCGCGTGGTCTCTATCAGGCCGGAAATGTCGTCACCGCAGTATGGCGGGCGCGGCTTGATGAGCATCTCGGCAATTTCCGCTGTGAGCTGGTGCGCGCCCGCGTCGCCGGGCTGCTCGACGATGCGTTGCGCCTTTCCGCCTTGTCTTCAGCCTGTGCCGTGATCGAGGCGGCGTTGCCGGAGCGCCAATCTTATCCGACGCTTTATGCCGGCTTTTCTGGGCTCGGCGAAGATATCGAAAGCGCCGCGGAGTGGGGAGCATCTTATGCTCGCTTCGAACTCACGCTTTTGGCTGAGCTCGGCTTCGGCCTTGATCTTTCGGCTTGTGCGGTCACTGGAGAGGCCGAGAACTTACAATATGTATCACCGCGCTCGGGGCGTGCCGTGTCGGCGGCGGCGGGTGAGCGCTGGCGCGAAAAGCTGTTGCCGTTGCCGGCGTTCTTGTGGCGCGCTGATGCCGCCCCGCCCACGGCGGATGATTTGCGCGCGGCGCTCCATCTGACAGGCTGGTTTCTCACTGCGCATGTCTTTGCCGGCGCCAGCGTACCGCCTGCGCGGGAGCGCTTCCTGGAGCGTCTGACGAGTTCGTGACCGTGATAAGCCCTTCCTCCCTAGCGGGGAAGGAGGGTTTAGGTGGGGGGAGAGAGCTTGGCGCGCTTAGCGCGCTTTGGATTCCCCCTCTCCCCTGGGGAGAGGGTTTTCCTACTTAGTCGGGCACGATCATGGTGCCGGTGCCATGCGAGGTGAATATTTCCAGGAGCAAGGAATGCGGTATGCGGCCATCGAGAATATGCGCTGCCTCGCAGTGATCCTTGAGTGCCGACAGGCAGGTTTTCAACTTGGGAATCATACCGCCTTTGATGCTGTCGCCGTTGAGCAGCGTTTCGGTTTCAGCGAAGTTGAGCGTGCTGATCAGCTCGCCCTTTTGGTCGAGCACGCCGGCAACATCGGTGAGCATGATCAGCTTGGCCGCCGACATCGCCGATGCGATCGCACCGGCAGCGGTGTCGGCGTTGATATTGAAAGTCTCGCCCGCCGGTCCGACGCCGATCGGTGCCACGACGGGAATGATGTTCGATTTTTCGAAGGATTGCAGAACACCGATATTGACGCGTGACGGTTCGCCGACAAATCCGAGATCGATCGGGCTTCCGCCAGCGCCGTCCGCGCCGCCGGCGGAGATCTCCAGGCGCCGGGCTTCGAGCAATTTGCCGTCCTTGCCGCTCAGCCCGACCGCCGTGCCACCGGCCGCGTTAATGGTGCTCACGATCTGCTTATTGATGGTGCCCGAAAGCACCATTTCAACTACTTCAATGGCGGCCGCGTCGGTGACCCGCAGGCCATCGACGAAATGGCTCTCAATATTCAACCGTTGCAGCATTTTTTCGATTTGCGGCCCACCACCATGCACCACCACCGGATTGATGCCGACCTGTTTGAGCAGCACGACATCCTTGGCGAAGTTCTCCGCGAGCGACGAATTCCCCATGGCATGGCCGCCATATTTGATGACGAAGGTGCGCCCCGCAAAGCGCCGCATATAGGGCAGCGCCTCGGAAATCGTCTTGGCCGCATGCAGCCACTGTTTGGTCTCGCCGATATTTTTCTTGGTCATGGTACGGGGCCTCAATGCCTGAAATGCGTGTAATGCCGCCTGGGGCTGGACCTTAATGAATGGCTGCCGGGCTCGCCAATGTGCCTAGATGGGCGCGCAATTCGGCGATACCGGTGCCGCTGCGGGCGCTTGTTGGCAGAGCCAGGGGATAGGCAGCGACATGAGTCTTCAGGACCGTTTCGCAGTCGCCCATCAGGCGTTCCATCGCCGCCGGTTTCAGTTTATCGGCTTTAGTTAGGATCACTAGAAACGATACCGCCGCATCGTCCAATGCCTTCATGACCGCCTCGTCGCTCGCCATAAAGCCGCGCCGCGCATCGATGAGCAGACAAGCGCGGCGCAAGCCCGTCCGTCCTTTGAGATATTGCTCGGCCAGGCCGGTCCATGCCTTGACCACGCCCTTAGGCGCCTTGGCATAGCCATAGCCGGGAAGATCGACGAGCATCAGCTGTCGCCCCAATTCGAAAAAATTGACCTGCTGCGTCCGGCCCGGCGTGTTGGATGTCCGCGCCAGCGCGGTTTGGCCGGTCAGCGCGTTGATGACGCTCGATTTGCCGACGTTGGAGCGGCCGGCGAAGGCAATTTCGGGCAACGCTGTGACCGGCAATCCAGCCATCGCGACGGCGCCGGTGATAAAGATGCACGGCTGCGCAAACAGTATCCGCCCCGCCTCTAGCGACGTGGCGCCGGTTTCTTGCCCTTGGCCCGGCGTGACGGAGGCTTCTTGTCCTCTTGCCATGTGTCACTCTCACTCTTTTCCTGGCGTGTGCCGCTGGTTTTGTTGCGCGTGCCGCTCGTCGCCTTAACATCGCTGCCTTGAGTATCCGCCTTGGCAGCGCGCCGCTCGCGGCGCGACAATTTATTTTCTTTGTCGGTCGCGGTGTCGCTGGCGGCGGTGCTTTTTTCGTTCGTGTCGCCGCGCTTCTTGGCGCGCTTTTTCGCCTCTGCGGCCTGAATTTTGCGTTTCCTTTGGCGAATTTTCTCGCGTCGCAGCTCTTCCGCCTGTTCGCGGTAGCTCTTCTTGCGCTTGGCCGGCTCGGCGCTGCGCCCGCGCGGCGCCGCCGTGCTGCTCCGTTCGCTCCGTTCGCTGCGATTAGTTCGTTCGCTGCGCTCGCCGGTGGGGCGCTTCTTCTTGCGGCCGGTTGACGGGCGCGAGCGGCTCGGCATCGGCAGGGTGCCGGCGGCGGCCTGCTCTTTGATCTTCTTGATGCGGGCCGCATCTGCTTGGAGCGAGGCTCGGGTAATGCCCATGCGCTGCATGATCAGCCATTGCTGGGCGATCGAGAGCACATTATTCCACGTCCAATAAACCACCAACCCGGCCGGGAATCGGGCAAACATAAAGAGGAACAGGAGCGGCAGGAACATCATGATTTTCTGCTGCAAGGGCTCGACCGGCTGCGGGTTGAGCTTCATTTGCAACAGCATCGTAGCGGCGAACAAGATCGGCCAAATACCGATCATGAGGAATTCCGGTGCTGGCCAATCGACCAATCCGAACCCTGTGATGAACGTCATCGGGTCGGGTGCCGAGAGGTCCTGAATCCAGCCGAAGAACGGCGCATGGCGCATTTCGATGGTGGCGAAGAGAACGCTGTAGAGGGCAAAAAATACCGGGATCTGTACCAGCATGGGCAAACAGCCGGCCATCGGATTGGCCTTCTCGCGCCGGTAGAGCGCCATCATCTCCATATTCATCTTGGCTTTGTCGTCTTTGTAGCGCTCGCGCAGCATGATCGTATCGGGCTGCAATTTCCGCATCTTGCTCATCGACGAATAGGCCTTGTTGGCCAGCGGATAGAGCACAATGCGCACGCAGATGGTGAGCAGCAGAATGGCGACGCCAAAATTGCCGATATTGCGGTAGAAAAAATCGATCGGGTAGAAGAGTGGCCGGGCGAGAAACCAGACCAGGCCAAAATCGACTGCGCTGTCGAGGTCGCGCACGCCGAGTGATCCTTCATAGGAGTCGAGGAGGTTGAATTCCTTGGCGCCGACAAAGAGATGGTTCGATACCTTTTGGGTCTCCCTGGGCTGGATCACCACCGGGTTTTGCCAACGGTAATCGACCTGATAGAGGTCGCGTTGATTGGGTGACGAATGCGCGAAATCGGCGGTAATCGCTTGCTTCGGGTCGGGGATCAGGGCGCTCAGCCAATATTTGCCGGTAATGCCGACCCAGCCATCATCGCTCTGGATTTCGGTTTTCCCGCTATCCTGCATGTCTTCGTATGAAAATTCCTGCTTGGCGCCCTGGAGAACGCCGACGCCGCCATGGGCAAACATGCCCCAGGGGACGAATTCTTCGGAATTGACTGCGAACATGCCAGTCAGGCCGGACGCCGGCGTATCGTAATGCGCAATAAACCCGTAGGGGTAAAGACGGACGGTCGCTTCGCTGCTGTTCGTCACCGACTGCACTGTGGTGAAGAGAAAATCCTCATCTAGCGTAATTTTCCGGGTGAACAGCAGACCTTCGCCATTGTCCCAACTGAGGGTCACGCTCGAGCCGCTATTCAGAGTGCCGCGATCGGCCTGCCATACGGTATCGGAATCCGGCAGCGTGAGGCCGGTACCGCTGTCCTGAATCCAACCCAGCTCGGCGAAATAGGGGTGATCAGCGTTGCGCGGCGAAAAGACGAAAATATTCGGGCTGTCCGCTTCACGGTGTTGGCGGTAATCCCTGAGCACCACATCGTCGAAACGCGCGCCTTTAAGGAGGATCGAGCCTCTGACGCGGGTGCCGTCAATCAGGATGCGGTCGCTCGCGCGGATTGCCGCTTGACGCTCCAACACAGGCATCGCTGCGCTGTCTTCGCCGGCGGCGCTTGCAGTCGGCAGCTGTTGGCCGGTGGCATCCACCCCGGTTCTCTGTTGCTCCGCCGTCACTTCGCGCGGCGGTGGCGCTGGCGGGGTCGGAAAGAATACCGGCATCAAAAATTGCCAGCCGACAAGAATCACCAAGACGGCGCCAACAACGAGAACGAGATTTAGTTTGCTTTCGCCGAACATGATTTAGGTCTTGGTGCCGTTCGGATTAGTGCCGCGTGCCGCGGCACCGTGGCGCGCGGCGGGCAAACAATGTTTCGGGCACCGGGTCATAGCCATGGCCGCCAAACGGGTTGCAGCGCACGATGCGCCACAAAGCCAGGCCAGGTCCCAACAGTGGGCCGTGCCGCTTCACCGCCTCAAGCGCATAATGCGAACAGCTCGGCTCGTAGCGGCAGGACGGCGGCAACCACGGCGAGATCACCAGCTGGTAACCCCGAATAAGCAGCCAGAATATGAAACTGACAGGATTCATGATCAATTCGTGATGCCCAAAATTCCTAAGTCTTTTACGGCGCGAGCCCGGAATTTGTCGGTATTGCAGTGTTCGACGTCGCGAACGCTGCCTTTTTTTTGTCGACCCGTATTAACGCCGTCTGCAAATCCTGCAGTAATTCTTCGAACCCGCGATGTACCGTCGCCGCGCGCGCAATAACCACATAATCTTGCCCGGCTTTGGCGTGCATCGGCATAACACGAGCCACTGCTGCGCGCAATCGGCGCTTGGCGCGGTTTCGGACGACCGCGCCACCAACGCGTCGGCTCGCGGTAAAGCCGACCCGGATGGGTGCGCCTTGATCCCCCGATTTTCCTCCCAGAAGTGGCCGGTCGGCCGGGTAAACGGCTTGCAGAACCAGTCCTGGCATAGCCGATTTGCGGCCCGCGGCCGCGGCATGGAGAAACTCGGACCGCCGCGTCAGGCGGACGATCCTGGGAACCATCGGCCTATACCGTGAGGCGTTCGCGCCCTTTGGCGCGGCGCCGCGCAAGAATGCGGCGGCCGCCGACGGTTTTCATTCGGGCGCGAAATCCGTGCCGACGTTTGCGCACGATATTGCTGGGCTGAAAAGTTCGCTTCAATGTCTTATCTCCGACAAATCTCCAGCACCGGGACAAAGCTCCGGTGTGAATGGATGTGCCTGCTCTGGAAGAGCCCGCTTAATACGGATATGGCAGGATAAAGTCAATGCTGGCGCCGCTGAGCATCAAATTTTTCCTGTTTTTGCCACTGGTCTGTCCAAGTCCCAGCCATTGCTGCAGCAATCACATTCGCGCCGGATTGTTAACATTCAGGTGAGAACTCCTGGCAAGACGCCCCGGGTCGCATATGTTCAAGCGGCGAACCGTCTTATTAAGTGTCCTTTTAAGTATCCCTGTCGTAACTGGTCCGATTGAACGTGATAGTGAAACCAACCATGCCTTTGCCGCCGCACTCAACAATAGCGGAGGATACAGCGGCGCCTCCCTTTGGGCCGGAAAAACCTGTGGCACCAGAAAACGGTGACGGTCGCGCCGGCCTCTCGTTGCGCCGGCTGGCGCCGTTGTTGATTCTTGCGATCGCCATTGGCCTGTTCTTCGCGTTCGGCCTGCATCACCATTTCAGCTTCGAATGGCTGCGCCAGAATCGCGCCGAGCTCGTGGATTTTGTTGCTCGCTCCTGGTTTCTGGCGGCTTTGGTCTATGTCGTCATCTATTCCGGCACCACTACGCTATCGCTCCCCTGGGGTTCGCTCCTCACCTTGATAGGCGGCTTTTTATTCGGCCCCATATTGGGAACCGTACTTTCCGTCCTGGCCGCGACGACGGGTGCTTTTCTGCTGTTCACAATCGCCAAGACCGCGCTCGGAGACCCGTTGCGCGCGCGCGCGCGGCGCAGCGTAAAATCGGGCGTATTCCAGCGAATGGAGGCGGGGTTTCAGGAAAACGCCCTCAGCTACCTGCTGTTCTTGCGCCTGGTGCCGATCTTCCCGTTCTTCGTGGTGAATTTGTTGCCGGCTTTCCTCGGCGTGCGCCCGCGTGTCTATCTGGTGGGAACATTGCTCGGAATTATTCCCGGCACGTTGATATTCTCTGTCGTCGGCGCCGGCCTTGGCAAGATTTTCGACAGCGGCGAGAGCTTTTCGCTGGACAGCGTAATCAGTCCGGAAATCATTGCCGGCCTTGCCGCGCTCGCCCTTCTCTCTATGATTCCGGTCGCATATAAACTCTGGCGCAAACGCGCGGCCTGATACCGGCCGGCATCTGTGCGGGCAAAAGGAGAGGCGGGTGGTTGAGACCCTTTACTGCGATCTCTGTGTGATCGGCGCCGGGTCGGGCGGTCTCACACTGGCCGCCGGCGCCAGTCAAATGGGGGCGTCGGTCGTGCTTGTCGAGCGTGGCCAAATGGGTGGCGAATGCCTCTATAGCGGATGCGTGCCGTCCAAGGCGTTGCTATCTGCGGCAGCCGGGAAGGCGAGCTTTGCCGAGGCGTTTGACCATGTCCGGCGCAGCATTCAGCAGATCGCGCCGCATGATTCGCGCGAACGGTTCGAAGGGTTCGGCGTGCGCGTCATTGCAGAGGATGCGCGCTTTACCGGTCCGCGCAGCCTTGCCGCCGGCAACTTCGATATCCGCGCTCGGCGCTATGTCCTCGCCACCGGTTCCCGGCCGTATATTCCGCCGCTGCCGGGAATCGACGATGTTCCAGCGCTGACCAACGAAACCCTGTTCACCGCTTGCCCGGAGCCACACCATTTGCTGGTGCTCGGCGGCGGGCCGATGGGAGTCGAGATGGCGCAGGGGTTTCGCCGCCTTGGCGCCGCGGTCTCGCTGATTGATTCAGGCAATATAATGCCGCGCGACGATGGCGAATTGGTCGCCGTGATCCGCGCCAAACTCGCAGCCGAAGGCGTCGCCCTTTACGAGCACCACCAAGCCACGCGCGTGGCGCCCGACGGCGCCGACATCCGCCTCACCTGTACCGGCGCTGAGGGCGCGATCGAGATTACCGGCTCGCATCTGCTTGTTGCCGCCGGGCGCCGGGCCAATATCGCAGACCTCGGCCTTGAAGCTGCCGGCGTGACGACCCAGGACGGCGCCCTCCAGCTCGACGCGCGACTACGCACCACAAACCGGCGCATCTTCGCGGTCGGCGATGTCGCCGGGCCTTACCGCTTCACCCATATGGCCGCCTATCAGGCCGGCATCGTGTTGCGCAACGTCCTGTTCCGCTTGCCGGCGAAGGTGAAATACCGGGCCGTGCCGTGGGTGACCTATAGCGACCCCGAACTGGCCCATGTCGGCCTGAGCGAAGACGCGGCGCGGCGCGGCGGGATAAAGTTTCAAATCCTGCGCCATTCCTTCGCGGACAATGACCGGGCGATCACCAGCGGCCGCACCGAGGGCTTAATCAAACTGGTGGTGTCGCCGGGCGGGCGCATCCTCGGCGCGTCCATCGTTGGCGCCGAAGCGGGTGAGTTGATCCATATCTGGTCCTTGGCGGTCGCGCGCCGGCTCAAGGTGTCGGCCCTGGCGCAGACAATCGCGCCCTACCCCACGCTGGGCGAAGTCGGTACCCGCGCCGCCGGAAGCTATTATGCGCCCAAGCTGTTCAGCCCGCGCACGAAACGCATTGTGAGATTCCTTCAGCGCCTGGGATAATACCGCCGCCGCGCCTATAGTGGGCTCTTGTGAAGCAAGTGGATAAATTCCGGTTGGTCAAAACTCCGTCACGCCTTCGGCGCCTTGGCGGGCGGCGGTGAGCGAGTGATTCGCGTGATCGGCACGGCGCCCGCGGACCATGACGGAACCACGGTCGATATTCTTCTCGACGAGGGACCGTTGGTTGCTGAAATGCTCGATTATTCGCGCCGCATTCTCGAACTCTCCCTGGTGCTCGCGGCAATTACCGCCGGGCTGGTGTTTTTCGCCTTGCATCTCCTGTTGGTCCGCCCGTTGCGGCAGATGAGTGAGAACTTGGTTTCGTTCCGGCGTGCGCCGGAGGACGCCGCGACGGTCATGGCACGAAGCCGCCGGCGCGATGAATTCGGCGTTGCCCAGCGCGAGCTTCGCGTCATGCAGCAGCGCGTGCGCGCGGCGCTCCGGCAAAAGGCTCGCCTTGCCGCTGTCGGCGCCGCGGTGAGCAAGATCAATCATGATCTCCGCAACATGCTGGCTACGGCGCTATTGGTGAGCGACCGCCTGGCGCTCACCGAAGATGCCCAAACCCGCAAGATATCGGCGCCGCTGCTGGGCGCGCTCGAACGCGCGATCAATTTATGTGGCCAGACCCTCAGCTTCGCCCGCGCCGAGGAGCCCGATGCCCAGCGCTGCGAATTTTTCCTGGCGCCACTGGTCGACGAAGTCGCGCTCGTCCTGCCGACCGCCCAGACCGCCGCCATCCAATGGCGCAACGACGTCCCGGGCGATCTCTCTTTGTTGGCGGACCGGGATCAGCTATACCGCATTTTTATGAACCTGACGAAAAACGCCGTCGAGGCCGTCGCTGCGCAGGGCCCCGGCGGTACGGTGCGGGTGACCGGCTGGCGAGACGATGCCTGCACGGTGCTCGAAGTCGGCGATACCGGCCCTGGCCTAGCGCCGCAGGCGCGCGAACATCTGTTCGAAGCGTTTGCCGGTTCGGTCGGCGGCACCGGGCTTGGGCTCGCCATTGCCTATGAACTGACGCGCAATCATGGCGGCCGGCTCGAATTGTTGAAAAGCGATCCCACGGGAACGGTTTTCCGCGCCACATTCCCGCATTCAGCCGAAACGCCGCGCGACCCCTAAATCCAGATTAACCGTCCCGTAACATTCTTGTGTCACCATGACGGCTTCACCATTCGAGGATGGAATGATGGCCGATGTGACGTTCGAGCGTGCTTCCCCGAACCGCCGTATGGTGCGCTTAATGGAGAATCTACCAAGCGAGATACGCGCCAGCTTCAGCGATGGGCAGCGTGCGGCGCTCAGCGAAGCACTGAATTCTCGTACCTGGCGCCGTCAATCGGTGGATATCCGCCTCTCGCTTCCGCTTTTAACTAACAGATATTTCATGACATTTGTGGCCGGCCGCGAGCGGCGCCCGGGGCTGCGCCGCAAGGCGGAGCGGGTCTTTCATCCCCTCGGCACCGTCGGCAATACGCTTTTCATGGGCGCCATCACCACTCTAATTTGCTCTGTGGTACTGCTCATCGCCCTGGTCTACAGCTCGATCCTGGAGCGCTGATACCGAAGCCAACAAAGAGGGCACCTCTAACCGGAATGCCTAGCGCATTTCGGCAAGCGTGACCGCCCGGCGCTTGCGGGAGCAAACAAAGACAACGCTTCGCGCTTGGGTCGCCCCTTCGTCCCTTAGGAAGAGGGATTTATCACTGACGTGCGACGCTGGGGCGTTCTGAGACTGCTTTGAACCACCTAGTGAAATTTTTGCATGATTCGGGAATCTGTACCTTGCAGACCTTCCGGGCGAAATCGGTGGCGCAGAAAGCGGTAATGTCGGCGACGGTAAAATTCGCGCCGGCGATGAATGGATTGCCGCCGATCTGCGCATCAAATTTGTCGAAAAACCAGGTCATGCGGGCCCGGCCGCGCTCAATCAACTCAGGAATTTGTTCGATGCGCTCGGCCCGGCCAGGCAATCCACGCCCGGCGAACGCCCGATGCGAATTGCGGAACAGCTCGCTCGCCGCGCCGATCCCCTCGGCATCGGCGCGGCGCTCCCACATGTCGATTCGGGCAGTGTCTACGGCGTCGGCGCCCATCAGCGGCAAGTCCGGGTGGAGCGATTCCAGATAGCGGCATATCGCCATCGCTTCGCCGATGCGCGTGCCGTCATCGAGTTCCAAGGTCGGTACCAGGCGGTGGTCGTCGTTCGACAGGAAATCGTCGGACAGCCGTGCGCCCTCGGCCGCGCCAACGTCGATTACCGGCATCTCGATGCCTTTTTCCTTGAGGAAAATAAGCACGCGGCGGGGGTTCGGCGCGCCCTTCCAGTCATATAGCTTCATCGAATTTTCTCTCCGGTTGCCTGCCCTTGCCTGCGCTTGCGGCGCATTTACTGTCCGAGAGCGAGACCTTCGCGGCGCGGGTCGGCGCCACCTTCCAGGCCATCCACGCTGGCGCGAATTGCATGCAGCCCGCTCGTGAGGGCCTGGATTTTGACTTCGTGACCAAGCGCCTCTAGCTCCGGCGCTAGCGCCTCCAGCTCCGTGCCCGCCTCCAGCTCGGTCGCGCCATTGCGGTTGAGGAAATGCGGGAGCGTGACGGCGGCCTGCGGGTCCATCTGCCAATCGAGCGCGGCGACCAGCGCCAGCGTCACATAGCCGATAATGCGGGAGCCGCCGGGCGAGCCGATAGTGAGCAATATCTGACCATCATTGCCGAACACCAGCGCCGGCGCCATGGATGAACGGGGACGTTTGCCGCCTTCCACGCGGTTGGCGACCGGCTTGCCGTTGCGCTCGGCCTCGAAGGAGAAATCGGTCAATTGATTGTTCAACAGGAAACCGCGCACCATCAGGCGGGAGCCGAAGCCGCGCTCGATACTGGTGGTGAACGAAACCGTGTTTCCGGTTGCGTCGATCACCGCCAAATGGCTCGTCGATAGGCCGTGCTCGGCCTCCTGCATGGCGAAGGCGCGCCGGTCGGAACCGGGCGGCGCACCGGCCACAGCTTCGCCCATCGATTTGTCGAGGCGGATGAGCGCGGCGCGTTCGGCGATATAGCTTCGATTCAACAGGCCCGCCACGGGCACGTTGACGAAATCGCTGTCGGCCATGAACAGCGCGCGGTCGGCGAAGGCGAGGCGGCTGGCCTCGGCAATAATATGCACGGCGGAAAGCGAATTCGCGCCCGCACCGGCAATATCGAAACCCTCGATCAAGCCCAAAATCTGCAACGTCGTCAGCCCGCCCGAACTCGGCGGCCCCATACCGCACACCGCATATATGCGGTAGGCGTCACACACCGGCGGGCGCTGGCGCGCCTCGTAGGCTTCCATGTCAGCCACCGTCAAAGAACCCGGATTGCGCACCGCACCCTGTACGGCGGCAGCAATGTCGGCGGCGATGTCGCCGTGATAGAAAGCGTCGGCGCCGCCCGCCGCGACGGTGCGGAGCGTTGCCGCATAGGCCGGATTGAGCAGTAAGGTACCGGCCTCGAGCGGCGTGTCGCCGTCGAAGAAATAGACCCGTGCGGCAGGAAAATCCGCGAGATCGGCATTGCCGGCAATCGATTCCGCCATGCGCGGAGAGACGACAAAGCCGTGCTCGGCCAATTTTATTGCGGGCTCGAACAGACGCGACCAGGGCAACCGGCCATGCATGCGGTGCGCCAACTCCAGCATGCGCAACAAGCCGGGTACGCCGACTGAAAGCCCGCCCGAGGCGGCCTCGGGCCAGCTCATCAGTTCGCCATTTTCTTTGCGGAATAAATCTCCATCGGCCGATGCCGGCGCGGTTTCGCGTCCGTCGAAACTTTCGATGGCGCCCGAGGTGGCGTTGAAATGCAGCAAGAAGCCGCCGCCGCCGATGCCGGATGATTGCGGCTCGACCAACCCCAGCACCATCTGCGCCGCGATGGCGGCGTCGATGGCTGAGCCGCCTGCGCTTAGAATTTCCTGGCCAGCGCGCGCGGCATGCGGGTTCGCCGCAGCAATCATGGCCTTTGCCGCATGTACCGGCGCCATTGGCTCGGCGGCTAGGGCCGATTTGTCATTTGGTGAGAAACAGGCAAGCGCCGCACAAAGCGCAAGAACGAGACCAGCCATGCTGGCACGTGGACACCGTGGCGTGCGGTGTGCCGTCATACGCGCCACTTAACGGACGTAGATATGAACTTCGTTGGTCTGCACGCCCGGGCTGGTGGTCGAAGAGAGTGTCACCCGGTTGCTCGGCAGTCCCATTTCGCCAAGCGCTTGAAGCACAGTTTCCGCATGGCGCTTGGAGGCATTGGTGGCCAACGCCACATCGGCCGGGCTACCTAAATTGGGCGCCACCGCGACAAGGTCGAAAGTGCTTTGCGGGCGGCGCTCGAGGGCGGTCGAAATGGCAGCATAAAGCGCCTGCCTAAATTCCACATTGGTACGATCAAAGCGGATCACCACCAGCGGGCGGCGCTCTTCGACCAGGCTTTGCGGCTCGACAGCGGCGGTCCGCACAGGTCCGTTCGAATAATCCTCGTTGCGGTTGGACAGGCTCGGGCCGAGATATTCACCATTTTTGATCGCCAGCGCCAAGGTGCTGAGGTTGTGGCGCTCGGAATTCACATAATTCGTGTAGCGCCCGATGGTTTCGCGCAGCATGCCCAACAGGCGATCGATCAGCACCACATTGCGGTTGACCTCGTCCTCGATCAGCGACAGCTGGCGATGATCTTCATCGACCGCGCCCTGCAGGCCATAGGTGGCGCGTACAGAATCGAGCAGATAGCTCGACATTGCCGAATCGGCGGCGACCTGATTGCCGAGTGTGTTCAGCGCGGCAATGTCGGTGAGGATACGGTCAAGCTCGCTCTGCGCCGCGTTCCACTGGCTGACCAGCACCGGGTTGCCCGGCGTGGTGCCGATGCGCAAACGCGCCGTGACGGCGGCAATTGTCGCGAAATAGCCTTGCGAATTTTGCCGCGCGGTATTGCGGACTTGTTCGAATTGAATGCGCCGGCTGTTGACCGAGGATTTGAGATTTTCGAGTTCGGAGCGCTGCTGCGCAACCTTGGCGCCGACGAATGTTCCGGTCGGCGAGCTCGCATTGAGCGCGCGTTCAGGTTCATAGGAAACCTGGGAAATCGGACGTGTGCCGCCCGCCGACGATGAATCGCCATACACCGCCTGGTCGCGCATTTCTTCTTGCGACGCCGCGATGACGATCTGCTCACCAGAACCTGCCGGTGATTCCCCGGTCAGAGACGGCCACAATGCATCCTCGGTAAAAGAACAGCCTGCAATAAAAAATGCGACCGCCGAGACAAGGATAAGTCCCCTAAAAGGCGCTACCACCAGAAACCACCCACTCTCTATTCCCGCGAATCGCCAAATATTGTCATTTGATCTTGTCGCCGCGTACCGTTTCTGGCGCGAGCCGAGAGGTGGGTTTTAGATATCCCACCTGCCCCAAGGTCATGGCGCAGCGATTCGTTCTTCAAAGACTGGCGATAGTAACCGCATGATGAGCCGCTCACAAGCAGGTTTTCCCACTTATGCCAAGGGCTTCCGGCGCACCACCCGGTCGCGGCAAGGGCTTTGGCAGGCGTCGCCAAGCGCTTCCGCCGCCGCGGCGGCCGCCGCTTTTCGCCCGCCCCTTGCAGGGCTTCGGCGATTTGAGTAATGTCCGCCGGCTTTCGCGCGCCCGTAGCTCAGCTGGATAGAGCACCAGACTACGAATCTGGGGGTCAGGAGTTCGAATCTTCTCGGGCGCGCCATTTTCTTCTTGTTCTTTCTCTCAAATCCCTGCGTTTCCAAGGATTTTCGCCACTCAGCCGGGAATTGCCCTCATTTCTCACCATTTCGTGCGCAATGAGCGTAACGTCTTTAATGCGCGGGCTTTAAGCCCATATGCTAGATAGCCCTACAAGACGATGTCCCGCGCCCTCGGATCAGACAGTGGATCAGACCGTTAACCAGCCGCTAAAACAGCCCCTGAACCAGCCCCTGAACCAGCCCCTGAACCAGCCTGTGGACCAAAAATTGCAGATAAAGCGAAAACTGGCGACGATTCTGGCTGCCGATGTGGTCGGATACAGCCGGCTTATGGGCGAAGATGAAGAGGCTACCGCAGGTACGCTCGGCGTCTATCGCGGCGTCTTTGACCGCTTGGTCGCTGCCCATGACGGGCGGATTTTCAATACCGCCGGCGACAGCATCGTCGCCGAATTCTCCAGCCCGGTCGAGGCGGTGCGCTGCGCCGACAAGATACAGGTCGAGGTCTTGGCGCGGAACGGTGATTTGCCGCCCGAACGGCGGATGCAGTTTCGCATCGGCGTTCATCTCGGCGACGTTCTGGTAGATGGCGATAATCTGCTCGGCGACGGAATTAATGTCGCGGCGCGCCTGGAGAGCTTGGCGGCGCCGGGCGGCATCGCGCTGTCCGCCGCCGTCCACCAACATGTCGAAGGCAAATTCGCAGGAAAATTCCGTTTTGAAGGCGAGAAAACGGTCAAGAATATCGCCAAGCCCGTGCCGGTTTATACTCTTATCACCGCGGCGGCGGAAGGATCGGAAGAGCCGGAAGCTGTGCCGGTGGCGCCGCGCGAACGCGTGCCGACCCAGCTGCCCTCCATCGCGGTGCTGCCGTTCGAGAATATGGGCGGCGACCCGGAGCAGGATTATTTCGCCGATGGCCTGGCCGAGGATTTGATCACCGAACTCTCGCGCTTTCAGGAACTCCGCGTGGTCGCGCGCAATTCCAGCTTCACCTACAAAGGCAAGGCCACCAATATGCGCCAAGTCGGTGAAGAGCTGGGTGTGCGCTATGTGTTGGAAGGCAGCGTGCGTAAGGCTGGCAATCGGGTGCGCATCACCGCGCAGTTGATCGAAGCCGCCAGCGACAAGCATCTCTGGGCCGAGCGCTACGACCGCGACATGGACGATCTCTTCGCCGTCCAGGATGAAGTCACCCAGCGCATCGTGGCGATGCTTGCGCCCACCCTGGAGGAAAGCGAGCGTAAGCGCGTGCGCAATTCCGAGCGCAGTGAAAATCTCCAGGCTTATGATGCGGTTCTGAGCGCGCGCGAGAAATGGGCAAAACTCAACGAGGTCGACAATGTCGAGGCGCGCCGGCTTTACGAGCAAGCTATCGAGTTGGATCCGGATTATGCCCGCGCCTATTCCGGTCTCGCCTGGACCTATTTGATAGAGAAATTCGAAAATTGGGGCGACGCGCCGGAGAAAGCGTTGGATAAGGCGCAGGAATATGCGGCAAAGGCGGTGAAGGTGAACCCGGCCTCCCATTCTGCCTGGCTAATTCAAGGCAATGTGCAGCGCGCGCGCGGCGACGCCAAACAATCCATCGTCTCGATGAATCGTGCGATCGCGCTAAATCCTAACGATATTGACACCTATATGTTTCTGGCCGACGTCAAACTCGGCCAAGGTGAAATCGCCGAAGCCCTCAAATTGATTGAGCGCGCGCGTGGTCTCAGCACCCGTAACACCAATTGGCACAAAGCTGTTTACGGCAGTGCGCTCTATGCCGACAAACGCTATGACGAGGCGCTCGAGATATTACAGGACGTCGAGGGGTTGTCATTTGCACAACGGCTCTTGGCAATGAGCTACGCGCAGGCCGGTCAGACCCAAAAAGCCGAAGCCACAGCCAAGCTCTTTCTCGCGCGCTATCCGGATTTCACCATCTCGATGCACATGAAGAGCAAAAATCTGGAGCGTGAGGAAGACCGAGCGCATTATGCCGAAGGCATGGAAAAAGCTGGGTTCCCAGCTTAATCCGCGTCCAAAATCTTCTCGATCTCGCCTGCCAAAGTTTCCCCGCCTTGGCCAAAAACAAAATGGCGGACAAATTCTCCATCTGGGTCCATCAAATAGACGATCGACGTGTGATCGACGAGATAGGCATCCGCGCCGGTGCTAGGCGCTTCCTCGTCCTCTTCATCCTCGGTCGGTGATTTGCGGAAAAACACCCGATAGGCGCCTGCGGCATCGGCGATTTCCGCTGCTGTGCCAGTCAGCCCGATCAAATCTGGATGAAAATTCGCCAGATATTCCGCCAATATCTTCGGCGTATCGCGCTCTGGATCGACGGTAATGAACAGCGCCTGAACACGGGCTGCCTTGCCGCCGAGCGCATCCAGTGTCTCTCCGAAGACAAGCAGTTCGGTCGGGCAGACGTCGGGGCAATAAGTGTAGCCGAAGAAAATCAAAAGATATTTGTCGCCGTAGGATTCTTGCGTGACGCGATTGCCGTGATGATCGACCAGCGCAAATGGCCCGCCGATATCGGCGGCGCGCGCTGGCGCTTGTCCCGTTAGCATGAGAGCAACGGCAAGCACGGCCACAAGGCGGCATATAATCATCGCACTCTATTCCTGAGGGTTATGGTGGTTCTGATGGTCATCATGCGCGTCATGTTTGTCATCGTCATGACGTTCGTGAGGGTGTTGCGGCACTTGTTTGGCGCCCATGCCGGCCACCACCACATGGACGCGCACGTCCCCTGCATGTTCAAACGTCAACGTCAGCGGAAAAGCGTCTCCTTCCACCAGCTTTTTTTGTAGGAAGCTCAACATCAGATGAAGGCCGCCCGGCTCCAGCTCAACGGCGCTGCCCGGCGCAATTTCGATGTTTTCTGCCGGGCGCATTTTCATCACGCCATCGCGCAGCAGGGATTCATGCACGCTCGCGCGCTTGGCCACCGGTGTTTTGGCGCCGATCAGGTGATCACTTTCATGGCCGCCATTGCGGATTGTCATATATGCCACGCTGGGCCGCTCGGTGCCGAGCGAGGCACGCGCCCAGGCGTCCTCCACCTGAATGCCGCCGGCGATGGCCGGCGCCGCAAATCCAAACAACAGCACTATCGCCAAGGCTGCAACGGCTAGCCGCATGTAATTTCTCCGCGTCCTTCACAATCGGGGTTGTGATAGAACCCATAGCCCGGCGCGGCGAAAAAACCCAGCCGATACCTGTGCACAACAACGAATTGTGAAGAACCGTGCTGTACCGCACTTTTTCTAACCTGGCGGGCAGGGTAATCTGCGCCGTCGACGTTCGGCCGCCGCTTTCTGCGCCTAGATTTCGCAATCGTGAATATGGCGTAAGAATACAGCGGCGTAAGAATATTGGCGTGTCGGGTGCTAACTTTGCATTATCATGGGGCACTTTCCGGCGCCGCCCGCGCCGGAGTTCATAGGGGGAGCCACAGTGGAAATCACACGCTCAGAAAATGACGGCACAATCATTCTCGCGCCTTCGGGGCGAATCGACCAAGATTCCAGCGCCGCTTTTCAAGCAGCCTTGTCCGGTGAAATTGCCAGCACGCCGCCTGCTTCGGTCGTGGTCGATTTCACCGCCATCGAATATATCTCGAGCGTCGGCTTACGCGCCTTAATGATCGGCGCTAAGGAAAGCAAAGCAAACGGCGGCAAGCTCGCGGTTGCGGCGCTCTGCCCGGTGGTTCAAGAAGTGTTCCAGATTGTCCGTCGTCATATAATTTGGAACAATCTACGGCCTGATCTAAAGGAGGATTTGGCCCACCTGGT
>JAQBTG010000038.1 GCA_027624955.1 Pseudomonadota bacterium | reverse complement strand
GGCCTGCGCCACCGCGCGGATCGCTTCGGCGGCGCCTTCAAAGCTGTCAAAGCGGACCGCCGCTGAAGCGCGAAAAATGGGTTTCGGCTGTAAGCGCATCCACGCCTCGGTGATAATACCGAGTGAGCCTTCGGAGCCGATCATCAAGCGGTCCGGGCTCGGCCCGGCGCCCGATCCGGGTAGGCGCCGACTTTCCATGGTGCCGCTTGGCGTTATGGTGCGCAGGCTTTCAACCAGCTCATCAATATGCGTGTAGAGGGTGGCAAAATGCCCGCCCGAGCGCGTCGCGATCCAGCCACCGAGAGTGGAAAATTCAAAGGATTGTGGAAAATGCCTGAGCGTCAGGCCGGACGGTTTCAACTGCGCTTCCAAATCCGGCCCGAGGGCGCCGGCCTGAATGCGCGCCGCGCGCGATATGGGGTCGATCTCCAAAACCTTCGCCATGCGCCGCATGTCGATGGTGAGCACCGCCTTGAACGTACCCCCGACCACCGGCTCGATGCCGCCGACTACGGTCGAACCGCAGCCGAACGGAATTACCGCCGCACCTGCGCTGTCGGCCCAGTCCAGCAGGGCAACGATGTCTTTCTCGTCTTCCGGAAAAGCAACGATATCTGGCGCGTTGCTAAAATCGCGCGCATAGGCGCGGATGTAATCCGGATAGGATTTGCCATAGGTATGCGCGGCACGGTCATAAGTGCTGGTAGAGCAAATATCGGCCAAGGCTTGCGGCGCGGCCAGGCGCGGCGCGGAGAGGTTGATCTCGTCCAGGGTCGGTGGTGCGGTGTAACCCTGCGGGGATAGACCGGTCAGGCCGCCGATACGGGCCGCGATGTCGCGCGCTTGCGCTTCGGACAGGGTCTGGTCTTCATGGCCCCATCCCCAAAATTTCAATCGTCTTTGGGTCATATTTTTTCAGCTTTTCTTGGCGAATTTCGTCGGCGCAGAATTTGACATGGCTCAATGTCACTACTCGCAGTATGGCCTATACGCGGTAGTTTGATTGAACCGGAAGGGAAGAACAATGAGTGTTCTCAAAATTAGGCTCCTGACTTGTTGTAGCGCAATTCTCGCGCTCAGCATGCTGTCGACGGTGGCGGCGGCAGGTGATTCATGGCTCCTGCGCCTGCGCGGTATCCATATGAGCGCCGATGTTAGCAGCACTGTAGATCCCATCGGCGGCAGCGTCGATGTCAACAGTGATACCGTGCCTGAGTTCGATATCACGTATTTTTTTACCGATAACATCGCTGCCGAGCTTATTCTCGCGACCACCCGCCACCGCGCGAATGTGACCGGCTCGACGCTTGGCAATGTCGATCTCGGAAAGGTCTCGATGTTGCCGCCGACATTGACTCTGCAATGGCATTTTCTCCCTGGTGAGGATTTCCGCCCCTATGTTGGCGCTGGGCTCAATTACACATTTTTCTATGATGAAAGCGCGCCGCGCGGAACCGTGGCTTCAATCAATTACGAAAATAATTTCGGCTATGCGCTGCAGACCGGGCTTGATTACGGTATTGATGATCATTGGGGGATCAACGTCGATATCAAGAAGGTGTTTCTGAGCACCGACGTGACATTGAACGGTGGCGCGATCACCGCCGATGTCGATCTTGATCCCTGGATATTCGGCCTTGGCGTTGCCTATCGCTTTTAGCCGCGGCCGGCCTCAGGAGGGCGAAGTCAGGGTCGAGAAACGTACCGGCAGGATTTCGCGTGTCGAAATCTGGCCAGCGCTGCTTTTTTCGACCAGCAAAAGCTGCTGATCGTCTTCCAGACCGGCGGGAATGATCATGCGCCCGCCCGCCTTGAGCTGCCCGAGCAGCGCCGGCGGCATGAGATCGGGCGCGGCGGTGGCGATAATGCGGTCGAACGGTGCATGCTCTGGCCAGCCCTGATTGCCGTCGCCGACGCGAAAATGGATGTTGGCGTAGCCGCTGGCGTCAAGCCGCTTTTTGCCTTCGGCGGCGAGCTCCTCGATGATTTCCACGGTGTAGACCTCGCGCGCTAACTCGGCCAAAACGGCGGCTTGATAGCCAAGACCGGTGCCGATTTCCAAAACTTTGTGGCAGCCGGATACCTCCAGCAAATCGGTCATCAGCCCGACGATAAATGGTTGCGAGATGGTCTTGCCGTGGCCAATCGGCAGCGGTGAACAAGATAGGCAAAGAGTTTCATTTCCACCGGCACAAATTCATGCCTGGGCACGCGGCCAAGGGCAGCCATCACTGCTTCGTCGAGTATCTCGCGGCCGGTCCTGTCGGCGACCAAGCTGGCGTGGCTCGCCACCTGCCCGACCATGCTGTGGCGAAGGGCACCGAATTGGGCATCAACCGGGCTTAGCACCGACATGATCAACTCCAAAATCAGCAGTTCCTGCGCCCGCAAAAAGCTTCGCGGCCATGTCCGCGTGGCGCTTTGATCTGCTATAAATAGAAACATAATGCGTGCCCTTCGGCCAGAAATTCATCAGGGCGGTTGAGATGCCGGCGCCTCTCTCTGCGATTTGCCGAGACTGTGGCTGGGACGGTGTTGTCAGTGGCGACGGCGACGGGACGTCTGAGTCTTGCCCGGAGTGCGCTTCTAAGCGCACCTTCAGCCATAGCGAATTGACTGCCTTGGCCATCGCCCATGTCGATTGCGACGCCTTCTATGCCAGCATAGAGAAACGCGATGATCCGGCGCTGGCCGATAAGCCGGTGCTGGTCGGCGGCGGCAAGCGGGGCGTTGTGGCCGCTGCCTGCTATATCGCCCGGCGCTACGGCATCCGCTCGGCGATGCCAATGTTCAAGGCGCTGGAAGCCTGCCCACACGCCGTCGTCGTCTCTCCAAACATGGAAAAATATTCCCGCGTCGGCCGTGCGATACGCGAGATGATGATCGCCCGCACCCCCCTGGTCGAGCCGATCTCGATCGACGAGGCGTTTCTCGATCTCTCTGGCACCGAAATCCTGCATGGCGGCAGCCCGGCGCGTAGCTTGGCAAAGCTCGCCAGGGAAATTGAAGAGGAGCTCGGCGTTACTGTTTCCGTCGGCCTGAGTTACAACAAATTTCTTGCCAAGATCGCCTCCGATTTGGATAAGCCACGTGGCTTTTCGGTCATCGGCCGGGCCGAGGCGAGTGAATTTCTTAGCGCCAAGCCGGTCGGCCTGTTGTGGGGTGTCGGTGCTGCGATGCAGCGGCGCCTCGCCGGTGATGGCATCTATCGCATCGGCGAGCTGCGTGAATTTCAAGACGCCGAACTCGTGCGGCGTTACGGCGCCATCGGCACGCGCCTCGCGCGCTTTTCTCGCGGCGAGGACGGGCGCGCGGTAAAGCCTGGCCGGGTGGCCAAAAGCGTTTCCTCCGAAACCACATTTGGCGAGGACATCCGCGCCTTCGACGCGCTAGAAGCCAAATTATGGCGGCAATGTGATCGTGTCGCCCAGCGCATGCGCAAGAGCGAGCTGATTGGGCGCACAGCGACGCTCAAGCTGCGTACCGCGGATTTCAGGATTCTTACCCGCTCGCGCACCCTGACGGCGCCGACACAGCTCGCGGAAGTGCTGTTCCACGCCGTCTTGCCATTGCTCAAAAAAGAAGCCAATGGTCGCCTCTACCGGCTGATCGGGGTCGGATTAAGCGGCCTGGAAAGCGACGAAAATGCGCCGCAAGCGGATTTGTTCGGCGCAGAAGACGAACGCACCGCGGTACTCGAAAAAACCGTCGACGGCTTGCGTGATCGCTTTGGCGATGCGGCACCGGTTAAGGGCCGCTCGCTGCCAGGCAAGCGCAAATAATCTCGCCTGTTTGATCGCTTTAGTTCAAAGAATATTGAATAAATGATGCAAACTGAGAATATGGTGCGAAAGGCGATCCTTGAAGGCATCGACCCGCGATAAGCCTATGACCCGCGACAAGCCTATTCGAAATACGGTAAATTCTAACCTTCGGACTGGCCCGCAAAGGAAATTGAACCCGTGAGCACAATGGAACAACAAGTCGCTGCGCGTAGTGCCGCGCGCGATGAAGCGGTGGCCCTCCGCGCCCGGATTCGCAGCGGCCTTTTCGCCGATCAAACCGCTGGCGCCGCGCCGCTTTGCGTGCAGGGCAATCTGGTCATCCTGCCGTCCCATCTGGCCGATGATTTCCACCGCTATTGCGAGGCAAATCCCAAACCGTGCCCGTTGCTCGCCATCTCAAAGCCGGGCGATCCGGCACTGCCGAGCCTGGCCGAGGATTTCGATCTGCGTACCGATGTGCCGCTTTACCGCATCTATCGACACGGTGAGCTGGAGCGCGAGACCAGCGATATCCGTGATGTTTGGGAGGATGACTTCGTCGGCTTCGTTCTCGGCTGCTCTTATAGTTTTGAATCGGCGTTGCTGGACAACGGTATTCCGCTGCGCCATATCGAACGCAACATGGGGGTGCCCATGTTCATCTCCAATATCGAGACCGTTCCGGCGGGCACGTTCGCTGGCCCGACGGTCGTTTCGATGCGGCCGATGACGCCCGAACATGCTCAACGGGCCGCCCGAATCTGCGCACAATTCGATCTCGCGCACGGCGTGCCGGTGCAAATTGGCGACGCGGCGGCGATTGGCATAAAAGATATCATGGCGCCGGATTTTGGCGAACCCACGCCGGTGGAAGACGGCGAAATACCGGTGTTCTGGGCATGCGGCGTCACCCCACAGATGGCGATCAAACAGGCGCGGCCCGATATCTGCATCACTCACGCACCCGGATTTATGGTCATTAGCGATATTGCCGCTTCTGAGCTTGCCGCGGGCAGAGGTCCGGAGATATCTTCCGCCCCACAATCGCCCTAAAAATTTTTGGAGCCAAACGATGAAGTTGATGCGCGTGGGCGCACCGGGCCGGGAACGGCCGTCGGTGCGGATGGCAGACGGGATCGTGATCGACGTCTCTTCGATTGTGAACGAATATGACGGCGCCTGGCTGGCGGCCGGTGGCATGGCGGCGCTCGAATCGCGCTTGAAAGAGGGCATCGAGGGTTTTCCAATCATCGATATCGCTGCCGAGCGCATCGGCGCCCCGATCGCGCGCCCCGGCAATATCCTCGCCATCGGCCTGAATTATGCTGATCACGCGGCTGAGGCTGGCATGAAGGTACCGTCCGAACCGATCCTCTTCACCAAGGCGCCGAGCTCCTATTGCGGGCCCAACGACACGGTGTTTGTGCCGCGCACCAGCGTGAAAACGGATTGGGAAGTCGAGCTTGGCGTGGTCATCGGCAAAGAGGCGAGTTATGTCGCCGATGAGGCGTCGGCAATGGACTATGTGGCCGGCTACTGCATCGTCAACGATGTCTCGGAGCGCGATTTTCAGATCAATCGCGGGCCGACCTGGATCAAGGGAAAGTCGGCCAAAACCTTCTGCCCAACCGGTCCGTGGCTGGTCAGCCGCGATGAAATCGCTGACCCGCAGGCACTGGCGATGAAGCTTTCGGTCAATGGCGATCTCAGCCAAAACGGCAACACCAGCACGATGATTTTTGGTGTTGCCCATTTGGTCTGGTATTTAAGCCAATTCATGGTCTTGGAAGCTGGCGATTTGATTGCCACCGGCACCCCGCCGGGCGTCGGAATGGGCATGAAACCACCTAAATTCCTGGTCGCGGGCGATGTGATGGAACTTGAAATCGACGGTTTAGGCAGCCAACGTCAGGAGCTGGCGCAGGCCTGACCGGGCAATATCGTGCCCTCTTCGGTGGGCGGACGCTCCTAAATTTAGATAGTTTTAAGCATTGGCGTCGAATATGGACGGGTCCACGCGTGTCGGCGGTGAGCCGACGCCAATTTCTGTCCGGTGCAACCCAATGATGCGCTTACCCAGCCTGCCTTCAAATTTGGTCACGCAAAGCCATTTGACAAAACGCCTGCAAGCCTGGTGGGCAGGATATTATTATGAGCCCGAACAGGCAGCCGAACCCGCGCCCGACGAATTTTCGGATGCGCAAAAATCGATGCCGATCTGGGAAGGCCGGCGGGCTCTCGCCTGGTCCGATCCGCGCCTGCAGGTAACTGAGGAAATTTGGGGCAAAGGCTATTTGGGCCCCGGCGGAGATGAGGAAATCGAGGCGTTGATCCGCCCCCTCGGTCTTAATTCGGGCATGATGATCATCGATTTCGGCGCCGGATTGGGCGGCACGACGCGGGCGCTTCACAACCAGACGGGCGCCTGGGTTTCGGGCTTCGAAGCCTCACCCTTACTGGCCGAAGCGGGGGCGGAGCTTTCACATATGGCCGGCCTAGGCAGAAAGGCGATGGTCAAGACGTTCGATCTCGAAAGCCTAGATTTGCGCGATGGCGGTTTTAACACCGTGTTTTCGAAGGATGCGCTGTTCACGATCGACAATAAGGAAGCGATATTCAAAAAATTTTACGAGTGCCTGCGGAACGACGGCCAACTGGTGCTGACGGATTATTTGGCGGTCAAACCCAGCGCCACCAGCACGGCAATTGAAGAATGGGCCGCGCAAGAGCCGGCGCGCCCGGTTTTATGGTCGTTGGACCAAACCCGTGCATTTATTTCAGAGCTCGGCTTCGAAGTGAGTATAACCGAAGACGTGACCGCTACCGTGCGTGCGCAAATCCTGAGCGCGCTCGCCAAGTTTAGTGAAAAGATCGCGCCCGAAAGCAAAGCACGACCAGGCTGGGCGCCGGCGATCATCGCTGAGATTGAAATGTGGGCCAATCGGATCAAGGTCTTCGACAGCGGCGATGTGGCGATATTCCGGATATATGGGCGAAAATCGGATCCTGCGCTGAGATAACCGCTGTTCCTGGCGTTGACAGCCGCAAACCGCGCGCCTATCTTCCGCGCGCTATTGAAATTGCCCGAAGAAAGCCTAAACCATGAAAGTTCTCAACTCATTGCGTGCAGCCAAACGGCGCCACAAGGATTGCCGTATCGTTCGCCGTAGGGGCCGGGTATACGTCATCAACAAGACCAACCCGCGCTTCAAGGCGCGCCAGGGCTAAGCCCGCCCGTCCGCCGCCTTGCCGCGGCTGAGAATTCCCGTTCTTAAGAGACTTACAGCCACCTCTGGCGCTCAAACGGCTGCGCGAGAGTCTTGCGCTATTGCCCGATGAACGGCGGAATTCGTACACTGTCTGCGACCCGCTAGTCATTAGCAGCGAAGCGCCGCCATGAAGATGCCCACACCCGATCAATCCACCATCAGCCGCCGCACGGAGATTGCCGCCGGCCTGCGTGAGATTGTCGGCGCGACGTATGTCATGGCCGACGACGCGTCGCTCAAAACTTATGAAAACGACGCTCTAAGCGCCTACCGCCAGACCCCGATGCTGGTCGTTCTGCCGGGCGATACCGCAGAGGTTTCGCGTCTCCTCGCCTATTGTGCGCAGCATGGTGTGAAAGTGGTGCCGCGCGGCGCCGGCACCGGTCTTTCCGGCGGCGCTCTGCCGCTTGCCGATGGCATCACCATCGGCCTTGGAAGATTCAATCGCATTCTCGAAATCGACTATGCCAACCGCTCGGCGGTGGTGCAGCCGGGCGTCGCCAATTTGGCCATCAGCAAGGCGATGGACGCCGCCGGATTTTACTATGCGCCCGATCCCTCCAGTCAGATTGCCTGCTCTATTGGCGGCAATGTGGCCGAGAATTCCGGCGGTGTGCACTGCCTGAAATACGGCCTCACGACCAACAATCTGCTCGGCGTCGAAATGGTGCTGATGGGCGGTGAGATCATCCGCATCGGCGGCAAGCAATTCGATAGCGAAGGCTACGATCTTCTCGGCGTGATTACCGGCTCCGAGGGCATGCTTGGCATCATCACCGAAGTGACCGTCCGCATCCTGCCCAAACCGCCTGTGGCGCAGGCTCTCTTAATGGGGTTCGCCAACAACGATAGCGCCGGGCAATGCGTCGCTGGCATTATCGCCGCCGGCATCATTCCCGCCGGGCTTGAGCTGATGGATGGCCCGGCGATTAAAGCAGCCGAAGATTTTTGCCATGCCGGTTATCCGCTCGACGCTGCGGCGATACTGATTTGTGAACTCGACGGGCCGGAAATTGAAGTCGCCGAACTGGTGCGCCGCGTCGGCGATATCGCCAGCGCCTGCGACGCGACCTCGCTCCGCGTGAGCGAGAGCGAGGCCGAGCGCCAGCGTTTTTGGTTGGGGCGGAAATCGGCGTTTCCGGCGGCCGGCAGGATCTCGCCCGATTACTACGTCATGGACGGCACGATTCCCCGCCGTTGCCTGTCGCAAGTGCTCAATCGCATTTCCGAATTGTCGGCGGAATATGGCCTGCAGGTGGCCAATGTGTTTCATGCCGGCGACGGCAATTTGCACCCGCTTATTCTCTATGATTCCAATGTGCCTGGCGAGTTGGAACGGACCGAAGAAATGGGCGGCAAGATTCTTAAACTCTGTGTCGAAGTCGGCGGCGTGCTGACCGGAGAGCATGGCGTGGGCGTAGAAAAACGTGACCTTATGGGCGAGATGTTTACGGAGATCGACCTCAAGCAACAGCAGCGCGTCAAATGCGCATTTGACGCCGAGCATCTGTTAAATCCGGGCAAAGTCTTTCCGACGCTTCACCGCTGCGCCGAACTGGGCCGCCTACATGTGCATGGCGGTCAAATGCCGTTCCCGGATTTGCCGCGCTTTTAATGGATCAGGCACTCAAACCCCGCACGGTCGACGAGCTTGTTCAGGCGATCGAATGGGCCGTCGCCGGAATCCATCCGCTCGAATTGATTGGCGGCGGCAGCAAGCGCGCGCTCGGCCGCCCGATGCAGGCCGAACGCACGCTCGACCTGTCAGCCTTTACCGGCATCCGCGATTATGAGCCGGAGGAGTTGGTGTTGACCGCCGGCGCGGCCACGCCGCTCGCCGAGATCGAGGCGGCGCTCGATGAGAGAGGGCAGATGCTGGCCTTTGAGCCGGCTGATTACGGCGCGCTGCTCGGAACCGAGGCAGGAGCGACGCTCGGCGGCGCCCTGGCCTGCAATTTGTCTGGCCCACGCCGCATCAAGGCCGGCGCGGCGCGCGATCATCTGCTCGGCTTTCATGCCGTCAGTGGGCGGGCGGAGGCATTCAAGGCCGGCGGCAAGGTGGTCAAGAACGTCACCGGTTATGATCTCTGCAAACTGCTGGCCGGCTCTTGGGGCACGCTCGCGGCGCTGCATGAAGTATCGATAAAGGTCATGCCGGCGCCGGAACGCACCCGCACGGTGCTTGTCATTGGTCTCGATGCCGAAGCCGCTATCGCGGCACTCGGAGAAGCCATGTCGAGCCCGCATGATGTCTCCGGCGCAGCCTATTTGCCGGCGGCGCAGGCGGCGCGCTCACAAGTATCCTATGTCGCCACAGCTGGCGCAGCAGTTACCGCGCTCCGCGTCGAAGGGATCGGCCCGTCCGTGGAAGCGCGCTGCGCAATGCTCCGCACCATGCTTGCGCCGCACGGCGATATAGAGGAATTGCACAGTATGAACTCGCGGCAATTTTGGCACGAAATCCGCGATGCTGCGCCGTTCGCTGGGGACGCGCGGGCGTTGTGGCGCATCTCGCTGCCGCCCACCGCCGGTGCGCGCTTGATTTCGACACTGCGCGAAACTTTGGTTTCGGAAGCATATTTCGATTGGGCCGGCGGTCTGGTGTGGCTCGCCGTGGCGGCGGCCGAAGATGCCGGCGCGGCGGCGGTTCGAAGCGCTGTCGCGGCGCTTGGCGGTCACGCCACCCTGCTGCGCGCGCCCGGTGATATCCGCGCCGTGGTGCCGGTATTTCAGCCCCCGGCGCCGGCCATCGCCGCGCTTTCGGCGCGCCTGAAGGAGAGTTTTGACCCGACGGGCGTACTCAATCCGGGCCGCATGTATGCTGGCGTTTAGGAGCTAGGCGCAGCGTGCAAACACAGTTCGACATCATCCAGCTGGCCAAGCCGGAAATTGCTGAGGCCGAGCGGGTTCTTAGAACCTGCGTCCATTGCGGATTTTGCCTGGCCACTTGCCCGACCTATGTGCTGCTCGGCGACGAGCGCGACAGCCCGCGCGGGCGCATCTATATGATCAAGGACATGCTGGAAAGTGGCCGCGACGCCGATAGCGCCACGGTGCGCCATATCGACCGCTGCCTGTCTTGCCTGTCCTGCATGTCGACCTGCCCATCGGGCGTCGATTACATGCATCTGGTCGATCACGCGCGCGAACATATCGCAAAAACCTACACCCGCCCGGCACTTGATCGCCTGCTGCGTCGCCTGCTCGGCCTGCTGTTGCCGCGCCCCGGCCTGTTCCGCGTGGCAGTGTTGGCGGCTCGCGGTCCGGCTGTGCTCGGGCAATTTCTGCCCGGCCGCCTGGGCGCGTTGATGCGGTTGTCGTTCCGCCCCGTGCATGCGCCGTCTTGGGTTGACCGGCCGCAAACCATCGCCGCCGATGGCGCCACCCGGCAAAAGCGTGTGGCCCTGCTGAGCGGCTGTGTGCAGAAGGCTTTGGCGCCGCAGATAAACGAAGCCAGTGTGCGTCTGCTGGCGCGTCACGGCTGCGAGGTCGTGGTGGCGAAAGGCGCGGGTTGTTGCGGCGCCTTATCATTGCATCAGGGCGAGCGGGCGACGGCGCAATCCTTCGCGCGCGGCAATATTGAATCCTTCTTGGCCGAACATCGCCGCGCGCCCCTGGACGCTGTCGTCGCCAATGCGTCGGGCTGTGGCACGATGTTGAAGGATTATGGCAGTCTCTTCCGTGACGATTCCGCGCTGGCTGCAGGCGCCGCCGAGGTCGCTGGCCTGGCCCGCGATATCAGCGAAATCCTTATCGATTTGCGGCCGCTCAAATCGGTGGATATCGCCAAGCTACGAGTTGCCTATCACGGCGCCTGTTCGTTGCAGCACGGTCAAAAAATTCATGATGGACCCCAGGCTCTGCTGGCTGAAGCGGGGTTCGAGGTCTGCGAGCCGGTTGACGGCCATCTGTGCTGCGGCTCTGCCGGCACTTACAATATCTTGCAACCCGAGTTGGCCGGGCGCATGCTGACACGCAAGGTCGAGACGCTTGAGCAAATAACGCCTGATATCATCGCTACCGGGAATATAGGATGCATGGTTCAGATCGCTTCCGGCACGCAAATTCCGGTCGTTCACACGGCCGAGCTTCTCGATTGGGCGACCGGCGGCCCGCTGCCGCCGGCTCTCGCCGGTCGCTCTCTGGCCCGATGATTCGCGTCATCGCCCTTATCGGCTTAACGGTTGCGCTTATGGTGGGGCGCATGAGTATGGCGGCGCAAGACGATCCCCGGCTCAACGAATTATTCGCCGAATTGAAGTCAGCTCAAACCATGAGCGATGTGGTTGGCATCGAAGCGCAAATTTGGCATCTCTGGAGCCTGTCGAACGATGCCGCAATCGATCGCATCCTGGGGAGCGGGATCGCCGCGATGGATCAGGGGCAGTTCGATGCCGCTCTGACTAGCTTCAACACCGTCATCGAGATGCGCCCGGATTTTGCCGAAGGCTGGAACAAGCGCGCCACGCTCTATTTTCTGACCGGCGAGTACGAGCGCTCGATTGCGGATGTCGAGCGCACATTGGCGCTGGAGCCACGCCATTTCGGCGCGCTCTCGGGCCTTGGCCTGATCAATCTGGCATTGGAACGTCCTGGGAAAGCCATGGCGGCATTCGAGGCAGCGTTGGCCGTGCATCCGCACATGCAGCATGCAAAGAGTATGATAGAACGACTGCGCCCGATTCTGGAACGCTCGACGATCTAGCGCAACAACGTCACCGCGCGTTCATTCGCCGACCCAGGCAATACGCAACACATTGGTCGAACCCGGCGTGCCGAACGGCACACCGGCGGTAATGACGATGCGGTCACCGGGGCGGGCAAAACCCTGTTCGCTCACCGCCGTGCAGGCGATCGCTACCATGTCCTGAAAATCGGTTGCGTCTTCTGTTTGCAAGCAATGCACGCCCCACACCATGGCCAGGCGGCGCGCTGTCGTCAGCTCAGGCGTGAGCGCCAGGATCGGCACCGCTGGTCGTTCGCGCGCGGCGCGGAGCGCGGTCGATCCGGACGTTGTGTAGCTCACCACGGCGGCGGCGTTAACCGTTTCGGCAACTTGCCGGGCCGCTGCGGTAATAGCATCGGATGGCGTCGCTTCGGGGTCGTGGTGCTGGCTTTCGATGAACCCGCGGTAGGCCGGGTCGCGCTCCACGCGTTCGATAATCCGGTTCATCATCTCTACCGATTCCACCGGAAAGGCGCCTGCCGCTGATTCAGCCGACAGCATCAGCGCGTCGGCGCCGTCATAAACCGCGGTGGCAACATCGGACGCTTCGGCGCGGGTCGGCGCGGCGGCGTAAATCATCGATTCGAGCATTTGCGTGGCGACCACCACCGGCTTGCCCGCGCGCCGTGCCGCGCGCACGATATTCTTTTGCTCCGCCGGCACGTCTTCGGGCGCCAGCTCGACGCCAAGGTCGCCGCGCGCCACCATGATGCCGTCGGAGAGATCGATGATTTCCGCCAAACTGTCGAGCGCCGCCGGCTTTTCCAGCTTGGTCATGATCGCCGCGCGTCCAGCGATTAATTTTCGCGCGGCGGCGACATCTTCCGGACGCTGTACGAACGAGAGCGCCACCCAATCCACACCCAATTTCAAGGCAAAGCGCAGGTCGCGCTGATCCTTGACCGTGATCGCGCTAACATTCAACGCCACGCGGGGCAGATTGACGCCCTTGTGATCAGACAGTTTGCCGCCGGCCAGCACTTTCGTATCGGCGAAGTCAGCGCCATGCGATTCCACTTTTAGTCGGATGCGTCCGTCGTCGAGCAGAATTTCCGCGCCGTCCTGAAGGGCGGAGAAAATCTCCGGATGGGGCAGGGGGGCGCGGGTCTCATCGCCGAGTTCAGGCGCGAGATCGAGGCGGAATTTGCTACCGGTCACCAGCATGGCTTCGCCGGAGACGAATTCGCCAACCCTTAACTTGGGTCCTTGAAGGTCTGCCATCACGGCAATCGGCCGTCCGACATCGCGTTCAATCTGGCGCACGATGTCGAAGCGCGCGCGATGCTCTTCATGGCTGCCATGGCTAAAATTGAAGCGGAACACGTCCACGCCTGCTTCGAAAAGCGCGAGGATACACGCGTGCGAGGAGCTCGCGGGCCCCAAGGTGGCGACAATTTTTGCTTTTCGATGACGACGCATTTTCTCGCTTACCCTAACAACTCAGCCTAGTCCGAACCAGTATCGATAAGAATGGCACGGAAATCATTAACGTTGGTCATTGTCGGGCCGGACATGACGAGATCGCCGAGCGCCAGAAAAAAGCCATAGGCATCATTGTTGCCGAGGCGCTGGATGGCGCTCTCACCGAGCGTGGCGGCGCGCGCCAAGCTGTCCGGCGCGATTAGTGCGCCGGCATTGTCTTCAGTGCCATCGATGCCGTCTGTGTCGCAGGCCATTGCCCATATACCGTCGCGGCCGTCGAGCGCCAGCGCCAGTGCCAGGGCATATTCCGCGTTGGGGCCGCCGCGCCCGCCGCCGGTAACGGTGACCGTCGCTTCGCCGCCCGACAGCAGAACCGTTCCCGGCGCGCATTCGGCTGCCAGTGCCGCCTGGACGCGCGCCATATCACCGGCATCGCCTTCCAACGCATCGCCCAACAGGCGCACCGAATAGCCGGCCTGGCGCGCGATTTTGCCGGCCGCCTCAAGCGCCGCCGCGGGCGTCGCGATGAGGCGAAATTCGGCGTGCGCCAGGCGTGCATCATTCGGCTTCGGGCTTTCTTCCTGGGCGGCCTGCAGGTGATCCACCACGTTTGCCGGTGCGTCGATGGCATATTTTTTTATCACGGCGCTGGCATCGGCGAAGGTCGTGGGGTCGGGCACAGTAGGGCCGGAGGCGATCACTGCTGGATCGTCGCCGGGCACGTCGGAGATCGCCAGCGTCACCACCCGTGCCGGATGGCAGGCGGCGGCGAGACGCCCACCCTTGATCGCCGAGAGGTGTTTGCGCACGCAATTGATCTCGGAAATAGTGGCGCCCGAACGCAACAGCGCCGAGGTTACCTGCTGTTTGTCGTCGAGCCCCAGGCCCGGTGCCGGCAGGGAGAGAAGGGCGGAGCCGCCACCGGATATCAGACAAAGCGCAAGATCATCTTGTTGCAGGCCGTGCGCCAGTTCGAGGATGCGCCGGGCGGCGTCAGCGCCGGCCGCGTCCGGCACCGGATGGGATGCCTCAACGATCTCTATATGTTCGGTTTGCATGGTGTGGCCGTAGCGCGTGACCACCAAGCCCTCCACCGGCCCCGAAAAATTATCCTCAACCGCGCGCGCCATCGCGCCGCCGGCCTTGCCGGCGCCGATGACAACCGTTCGCCCGCTCGGCGGCGATGGCAAATAGGGCGGCAGACACAGCGCCGGCTGCGCCGCGTTCACGGCGGCATCAAACATGTCGCGCAGGAGCTGGCGTGCGGGCAGGGTCATGATCGGGCAATCAGTTTCATGTGAAACTTTCCTTGTTCTCCGGGTTCGGCCGCTCGCGTATCGCTAGCGCGGCCACCACCGCCGCCAGGGACGCCGCCGGCATGGCGAGATAGGCCATGCGGAACGCGAACGACGAATAAATCCGCACGCCGTCCACAATTTCGCCGGTCCACAATAGATCGAGTACAAAGCCCATGATTAGTAAAATCGCGGCGCTCAGCAGCATGACCACAGTATTGGAGATGCCGATCGCCGTGCCGACGGCACGCGGCGGGCAGATATCGGCGATCAGAATGAAGCTCACCACGATGCCGCCGGCGGAAAGCCCGATCAGCAGCATCAAGATGTAATGCACAATTTCGGGAAGACCGGGAAAGGCAACAAAAAGCGACCAGCCGAGCAGCCCCATCAGCGCCTGGGCCACCGCAATGATCTTGCGCCGCCGCACATGGCCGGTGATCCAACCGGCGGAAAGCGAGCCCGCGGCCCAGCCCAACAGCGCCACCGTGGTAAAGATCGCCGCCTCGGCCCGGGCGTAGTCCAGCACCTGCATATAATAGGCGATGCCCCACACGGGAAAGGAGATGGCGGGCCCGGCAACCATCATGGCGAACAGGGTAATGATCCAATATTGCCGTAACCGCGCAACGTCGCGCATGAGCCCGAAGAGTTCGCGCGAATGCACCGCTCGGCCGGCTTCCGCGCGCCGGCTGCGGCGGCCGATAAAGACCAACGCGCCAAGCGGTAGGGCCGCGAGGGCGACCCAAAACATCACCGGCCGCCAGCCGTCAATCTCGATAAGCGCCGCGAGCGGCGCTTGTCCGAGCGCGGCGCCAAACATGCCGATCAGAATTGTGGCGCCGCCCAGGAGCGCGAAACGCTTGGAATCGAACGATGCGTGGGCGATTTTGACGCAACAGGCATAGAGTGCCGCGCCGCCCGCGCCGGTGATGAAACGCCCGGCATTGGCGGCCTCGACGCTCGGCGCATAGGCGAACAACAACCCACCACCGGCACAAAGAACGGCGCTGATCGCAATGATCCGGGTCGGGCCGAAACGGTCGACCAGGAAGCCGCCGGGAATCTGAAATATCGAATAGGCGTACCAATACATCGCTGAGATATTGCCGAGCGCTGCGGCGCCCACGGCGAAATCTCGCATCAGGGCGTCGACCATGCTGCCCGGCGCCACCCGTGTGAGATGGCCATATCCGAACAGCGCCGCCGCGGTCAGCCAAAACAGCCAGGGCGCGGCGGCTGCCCCGGGCACGCCTGCTATGCCGCGTTTCCCGATCATTTCTTGGTAGCGCCGAGACGTTGTGAAAGTGCGATGCCGGCCAGCACGGCGGCGCAGCCCAGGCTCTGCAAAAGCGTCAGTGTTTCGCCGAGCAATAGCCAGCCGAAAAGAGCCGCGAGAACTGGCGTCGCGAGCAGTGCCACTGACGCAAAAGACGCGCTGAGATGGCGGAACGCGACCGTGATCAATCCCTGGCCACCGCTGTGGATCAACAATCCGATGGCGACCAGCGTCCCCCAACCCAACAGCGTCACCGGAATCAATTCATCGCCTATCACCAACGCCGCGACCAACAACCCAATCAGGCTAAAGACGCTGGTGACGGCCATGATCAAGCCGCTCGGCAGGCTGTCACGCAGCTGTTTGATGGCGAGCAGATAAGTGCCGTAGAAAAACGCCGTCAACAGGCCGAGCCCGTCGCCCAACAAATTGCCGCTGGGCTCGAGTATGCTGGTGCCCATGATTAGCGCGGTGCCGGCCATGGCGAGCACCAAGCCGGTCATGAAGCCCCAGGTGAGGCGCTCGCGAAACAGCAACCAGGCGCCGAGCGAGACGATCGGCGTCGAAAGATGGGCGAGAAACGTAGCGTTGGCGATGCCGCTCATGCGGATAGCGCTATGCCAGGACACGAGATCACCGGTGAACAACAGACCGGCGAGCGCCAGCAATCCCCAATCGCGCATCTTCAGCTTGCGCAGCGGCACATGTTCCGGGCGCCGCTCCAGCACCATCCAGGCGGTCAGCGCCGGCAGCGCGAAAAGCATGCGGTAAACCGCCGTCGCGCTGGGTCCAACCTCGCTCACCTGCACCAGCACCGGCGAGAAGGAAATAAACAGCACACCGATGGCGAGCGCCGGTAAGCCGAAGCTGGCGGTTGGGGAGAAGCGCATGCGCTGTTATACGTACTCACAGGCGGATACGACACGGGAATTCACCACAGTAAATCACACAGTAATTCACACGGTAATTCGCACGGTATTTCATTGTGGCAATCGCGATCCAAAACGGGAGCAGAGAGATGGACGATCAGACACGGATAGAACTGGAAGCGGCGGCGTTTCGCGGTCTCACCGCATATTTGCGCAAGCGTACCGATGTACAGAATATCGACCTGATGAACTTGGCCGGCTTTTGCCGCAATTGCCTTTCCAAATGGTATTTGGCGGCGGCCAAGGAGCGCGGCGTTGAGCTGTCCTTCGATGAAGCGCGCGAGGTCGTCTACGGCATGACATATGACGAATGGAAAGAAAATTATCAGACTGAGACGACGCCAGAAAAAGTAGAAAAATTCAAAGCCGAGGCCGACAAACACGCGTTTTGAATAGTCGAGCTATGGCCTCGAGAGCAGCACTGGCGAAACCGTTTCATCAGCCGTTGGAGTTGGCTATGATCGAAAGGGTCGGCGACTGTACTTTGTGAAGATGTGACAACTGCTGCTCCGTTTGGGGCGGCGGCGGGTGAGGGAGATCAGATGATGGCGGAGTCTCTTGTTCCAGTTATCGATATAGAGCCCTTCCTTTCGGGTGGCGCTGAAGCCAAAGCGCGTGTCGCGGCTCAGGTTGATGATGCCTGCCGCAACATCGGCTTCCTGGTGATTTCGGGGCATGGCGTGGCCGAGGCACAGAGCGAGGCAATGCGCCGCGTTACCCGCGCCTTTTTCGATCTACCGCACTGGGAGAAGCTTCGCGTCAAGATGCCGCCCGACCGCTACCGCGGGTTCATGGCGGTCGGCAGCGAGGACGTGGCATACAGCATGGACGAGCATCAAAACGCGCCTGATTGGCGCGAATGTTTCGTCAGCGGCCCGTCCGATCATGCCTATGACGAATATCATTACGGGCCGGACGGCTGGCGCTTCTTCGCGGCCAATTTGTGGTCCGACAACCCGTCCGAGATGCGCGCGCTGTGGCAAGCCTACTATAAAGAGATGGAGCGTCTGGCCGGCGATCTCATGCGGATATTTGCCGTCGCGCTTGGTCTCGACGAGACATTCTTCGCCGACAAGATCGACAAACACATCACCAACTTCACCGCGTCTTACTATCCGCCGCAACTGACAGCGCCGGCCGAAGGTCAGCTGCGCTGCGGGCCGCATTCGGATTACGGCAGTCTCACCATCGTCTCCTCGGACTCGCCGGTCGGCGGCCTTCAGGTCCGCGGCAAGGACGGCGCCTGGTCGGACGTGCCCTGCATCCCGGGAACGTTCACTGTCAATCTTGGCGACCTGATGGCCGAATGGACTAACGACCGCTGGCGCTCCACCATCCATCGCGTGGTCAATCCGCCGCGCGCAGAGGCGAATAGCAGCCGCCTCTCGCTGTTGTTTTTTCACCAGCCAAACTATGACGCCGTCGTCGAATGCTTGCCGACCTGCACCACTGCGGCTAATCCGCCACGCTATGAGCGCATCACTTCAGGCGTCCATGTTGCGCGCAAAGTCGACCTCAGCCGCCAACCTCTGCTCGACGAAGCAAGCGCCCAATAAACCCCGGCATCCTTACGCTGGCGCACACCGCTTGCGAAAAGAGCGGAAGGGATGATCTTCGATGACACAAAAAATTGGATTCGGTTTTCTCGATCGTCCCAGCGTGCGGGAGCAGCTGCGCCTTGCCGTCAAGGCCGAGGCGCTGGGGTATGATTCACTGTGGGTCACCGAGACGCGGCTCGCGCGCGACGCCATATCGGTGCTGGGCGCCATGGCCGCCGTCACCGAGCGCGTCCGCCTCGGCACCTGCATCGTCAATAGTTGGACACGCGGCCCGGCGCTGATGGCGGTGACCTTCGCCACCCTCGACAATCTCGCGCCCGGGCGCATGAACCTCGGCCTCGGTGCCTATTGGGACCCGCTCGCCTGGAAGCAGGGCATCGACCGCAAAAAGCCGCTTACCCAAATGCGCGAATATATCGGCGTGCTGCGCCGCTTGCTGGCGCTTGAGGAAGGCGTGAGCTTCGAGGGCGATCTGGTCAAAGTGCGCGATCTCACCCTCGATCTCGGCCATGGCGATGCGCGCGTACCGCCGGACGTCAAAATATTCATCGGCCCAACCGGCCCAAAAATGATGGAGCTTACCGGCGAGATTGCCGATGGTGCGCTGATCAACGGCATCCTCTCGCCGTCCTATACGGTGCGCTCCCTCGAGCGCATGGCCATCGGTGCCGCGCGCGCCGGGCGCAGCCTCGACGATGTCGAGAAGATACAGCTCGTCAACATCTCCATGAATGCCGATCGCGGCAAGGCGCTCTATGACGCCAAGCGGCTGGTGACCCAATATCTCGGCCAGCAGCCGCATTTCGCCAAGGCCTGGGAGTTTCCCGAAGACCGGCTGGCTGAGATCAAACAGGTGATGGGCGGCTGGCCGCCGCGCCCGGGCGGTATCGAAGATGCCATGGCACTGGTCGACGATGCCATGGTCGGGGATCTCATCGCCTACGGCACGCCGGATGAATGCGTTGCCAGCGCCCAGCGCTGGATGGATGCCGGGCTTGATCAAATGATCCTGATCCCGCTCAGCCGAAATTATGATGAAATTATGGACGTGTTTGCACCATGAGCGGTGTCGACGTGGCGGCGCTCTCCGCCGCGGTGGCCGGCCGCACCGCAATGGCGGCTAAACTGTTCGATGAAATTCGTGCTGCGAGCCAGGACGGTATTGGCGTCACCAGGCCGTCGTGGAGCGCCACGGATCAGGCCGCTGCGGACATACTGGCCGGCGCGGCGCGTGAAATCGGACTCGCCGTGGATTACGACCGGGCCGGAAATCTGCGCTGCACTTTGCCAGGGAAGGTGCCGCCCAAGCCGGTGGTGATGATGGGCTCGCATCTCGATTCGGTCCAGACCGGCGGTCATTTCGATGGCCTGGCCGGGTTTATCGCCGGGCTCGTCGTCCAGGCGGCATTGCGCGATATCGGCTGGGTGCCGGATTGCGATATCGTTTCGCTCGGTATTCGCGGAGAAGAGAGTGTCTGGTTCGGCATCCCGTTCATCGGCAGCCGCCTGGCGCTCGGGTCCCTGCCGCACGACATGCTCGATAGTTTGCGCCGCGGCGATACGAACCGCACGCTCGCCGAGCACATGAGCGATGTCGACGTTGATGTCGATGCGTTGCGTAATGAAAGCGCGCCGGAGATCACGCCGGCCGGCACGCGGGCATTTCTCGAACTGCATATCGAACAGGGTCCGGTTCTCGTCGGTGAAGGCGTTCAAGTGGCGATTCCGACCATGATTCGCGGCAATGTGCGCTGGCCCTATGCAAGTTGCACGGGCCGTTATGATCATTCCGGTGCCACGCCACGCGCCTACCGGCAGGACGCCGTTCTCGCCGTCAGCGAATTGCTCCACGGGCTCGACGAATTCTGGATATCGGAGGAGGCGCGCGGTGTGCCCGACACGGTATTTACGGTCGGCAAGCTCTATACCGACAGCGCCCAACACGGCATGACCAAGGTGCCGGGGCGCTGCGACTTCACGCTTAACTTTGGCGGCACTACCGAGGCTTTCCTTGATGCCTGCCGTAACCGGGTCCAAGAACTCGCCGCCGAAATCGGCCCCCGGCGCCGGGTGGAATTCGCGCTCGGCGAGTGCGTCGGCAACGCGCCGGCGCCGCTCGATGCGGCGTTGCGGACGATCCTCGAAGAGACCGCGGTGGCACTCAATATCCCGACGCGGCGCTTTGCCACCGTCGGCCACGACGCGGCGGTGTTTCACCGCGCCGGAATTCCGGCGGCGATGGTACTGGTGCGCAATGCCCATGGTAGTCACAATCCGGAGGAAGCAATGGACCTCGATGATTTTTGCGCCGGGGTGCAGGTGCTCGCCGCCGCTGCCGCGTCACTGGCGGGCAAACAGGATGGGGAGACAAACTGATGTTCGATCTTGTCGTTCGCGGAGACCTCGTCCTGCCCGACCGCGTGTTGAAGGACGGCTATCTTGCCATCCAGGGTGAAACTATCGGCGCCATCGGCGTTGGGCCGGCGCCGGACGCCCGAGAGACGCTCAATGCTGGCGGCAATCTGATCTTCCCCGGCGTGATCGACGGACAAGTACATGCCGGCAGCGCGGAAGGCATCGCCGGGCTCGAAGACGCCTCAGTCGCCGCGGCGGCGGGCGGTGTGACGACCATCGTCGATATGCCGTTCGACGACCCGATGCCGGTCAATACCGTCCAGTTGCTCGAGGCCAAGGTCGAGACGCTGGAGAAAATCGCCTATGTCGACGTCGCGCTTTATGCGACGCCCAAAAAAGGCGCCGGCACCGAGGGCATCATCGAGATGGCCGAGGCCGGCGCTTGTGCCTTCAAAGTCTCGACCTATGAATACCACCCGGTGCGCTTTCCACGTTTCGACGCCGGCGAGCTGTTTGAGATTTTTCCGGTTATCGCTGAGACCGGACTTACCGTCGCCTTCCACAATGAAGACCCGACGATCGTCGAGCGTCTGACCGCGCGCCTGCACAGCGAACGGCGCAACACGCCGGAAAGCCATGGTGCGAGCCGCCCGCCGGTCGCGGAGCTGGCGGCAAATGTCGCCGTCTTTGAAATTGCCCGGGTCACCGGCGTGCGCTGCCACATCGTGCACAGCTCGCTCGCGCGTGGATTTGATCATGTGCGACGCTACCGCGAAGACGGCGTACGGGCGAGCGCCGAGACCTGCGTGCAGTACCTCACCTTTGAAGAAGATCAAGTGCTCGAGCTCGGCGCCCGGCTCAAACAAAACCCGCCGATCCGCTCGGCGGATGAGCGCGCCGCGTTGTGGGAAAAACTCATGGCCGACGAGATTGAATTCGTCTCGTCGGATCACGTCGCGTGGCCGCTGAGCCGAAAATCGAATCCCGACATGTTCAAAAATGGCTCCGGCGTGCCCGGCCTGGAAACCTTGTTTTACGCGCTTTACACCGGCGCCGTTCGCGACCGCGGACTAAGCCCGACCCGCATCGCGGCGCTTTTGTCTGAGCGCCCCGCGCGTCATTTTGGGCTCTATCCGCAGAAGGGCGCCTTGGTGCCCGGCGCGGACGCGGACTTCATCGTTGTCGAGCCCAAAGACTGGACCTTCGACGCCGGCGGTATGGCTTCAAACGTGAAATGGAGCCCCTATGACGGCATGCGCTTCGGCGCTCAGATCAGCGCGACCTATCTCCGCGGCAAGCCGGTCTATAGCGGCGGAGAACTTGTCGGTCGCCGTGGCGCCGGCCGCTTCGTTCGCCCCGCCGCCACGGCGTGAAGTGGGTTGAAGCTCGGCCGCGCGCATCTCTCCCTAGTCGCTCTTTAGGCGAAACACTTCGATGCGCCCGTGACGGCCGGGAGGGAGGAATTTGCCGAGCCGCTCCAAAGCGAATTCCGGTGCGAGGCGCGCCGCTGTCTCGCCGCTCAAGAGAACGATTACACGGGCCTCCAGCGGTGGCACATCGCGCGCAAAAGCCTCCAGCCGCTCTGCGGTGTTCACCGAATCTCCGATGATGGTGTAGTTGATGCGGCCCGGTGCGCCGATATTGCCAACCAGCGCCGGCCCGCTGTGGATGCCGACTCGTACGCGTGTTGGCACCAGACCCTCCGCGATGCGGCGCTCATTGTCCGCGCGAATGGCGCGGGCGATGGCCAGGGCAGCACGGCAGGCGCGCTCGGCGTGGTCGCTCTGTCGCTCGGGCGCGCCCCAGAACGCCATCAAGGAATCGCCGATATATTTGTCGACCGTGCCGCCCTCGGCCTCGACACAGCGGTCAAGTAGGGTGAAATGCGCATTGAGAAAATTAGCCACGTCGGTCGCCGTCATGTCTTCGGCGAACGCGGTAAAGCCCGTAATGTCGGTAAAAATCACGGTAACCTCGCGCTCTTCCGAGACGATGGCGGCCGGCGCGCCCTCCGCCATGAGGCGCTTGACCAAAAGACGTGGCACATAGGTCTGGAAGGCGCGCAAGCCCGTCACCATGGCATTGTAGGCATCCGCCGCCTGGTTTAGCTCGCGGTACGGGCCGCGGCGGAGCGTGGGCGCGTGTTCTAGATCGAGCGTGCGCACATGTTGGGCCGCCTGGGCGAGCTGACGCACCGACGGGCTCATGCTGCGCGCGAGGAAAAAGGCGAGCAGGAGGGCCAACGCGAGAACGCCAAGCGAGATCAGCGGAATCAGGCCGAGGCGCTCGAATTGTGCGGTGATCGCCTCGAGATCCTGATAGACGCCGACAAGCCAAGGTTGTCCGCCAAAGCCCTCCACGCGACGGAGCAACACCACATAGGATTTGCCATCGACTTCCAGAGCACGGACATCGCCGCCTAGGGAGAGACCCGCGACGAGCGGTATCTCGTGCGCTGGATCCCACAATGCTTGAAGCACCGGGTCGGAAAATTCGGCAAGCTGAGGCAGTGGCTGTGCATCGCTGGCCGCCTCATAGCCATGCAGCAGCAGGGGATGCGCAAGCACTTGGTCCGGCCCATAAAGAACAAAGGTGCGTCCCGCTTGCCCTTCGGCGGGAGAAGCCAGAAGAGACGACAGCGCTTCGATGGAAACCCCGGCGATCAGCGCTCCGAGAAAACGCCCGTCTCGGCGAACCGGCATGCGGACGTTGATGAACGTCGCGCCGAGGTCCTCGGCAACGAACAGCTCGCCCCAATAAGCGCCATCTGCGCCGGCAACCTCAGCCAAGGTATCCTTCACCGAAGCGTCGCCGCTCCAGTCGTCGATCGTCACAGGTCGGTCAGGCCGATTGCGGAAAGCGCGCAGGACCTCCAGGTCCGAATTTAGGAACGCCACAACCGAGACCTGCGGCACCGCCGCAAGAGAGGCGCGCAGAGCCTCGCCGAACGCCCCGCGGTTCTCAGGCACAAGCGCGCCGGTCGCGACCAGGTCGGCGAGATATTCGAGCTGCGCACGCGCCGGCTCGAGATGACTGCGGTTCTGAGCGATAACCGATGCGATTAGCATATCCGATTTTTCGCGTATCAGTTCGGTGGTGTTGCGCCGCGCGACCTCATAGCCAGCAATGAAAACGAGTACGACCGCGATCAGCATGAGCAGGCCGAAAGTACTCACCAGCGCCACCAAGATGGGGACCCCCTGGCGCTGGCGCGCAAGCTTCACGGGAATGTCGGGCTGGGTCATGCGTTATGAGGCGTCGGAGGCGCGCACTCAGTCCTCCTCGTCCGCGTCGCCCCCTCCAGCGCGACCTAGAACCTCGTTAATGTAGTGCTGTACAAATTGGCCGGCCGAAAGGCCGCGCAACACATGGGGCGCAATCCACACTCGATCGTTGCGTTTGTTTTGTCCCGGCGGGCCGAGGGCCCAGCTTTGCCCACCAGAATCGAAGTGAAATTCGAGACCATATTCTCCGGCCAACGCGTGAGCCTCGTCCGGCGTCATGATATTCCTCCATCGCTGGCACCCAGAGTTCGATGCGCAACGCAAATTGAGATCCGGTTGGTAAAAACAATAGAAGCAAAGCACGGCACGCGCCATTGAGCTAGATCAATAAACACCATAAAGGCCGGCCGACTCCGACGGCTCCTGACCCGTAGCGGGCATTTAACTTCGTCGGATACCCGCTACCTTGGTGACGCCTCGTGCCGTTTTCGTGTTTTCACCGATCATTCCCTTACCCGCGGCGCTCGCTAAATGTGTACGGTCCGCGTGTGCCGAACGAAAAAAAATCGTAGGCTGATGGAACAGCAAGACCGTTGTGACGAAACTCACGCGCAACATCGTACGCGCGGTAAAGTTTTTTGGAAATTTGCTTTCGGCAAGGGACCGCGCATTGTCGTGTGGCACCAACGCGATAAACAAGTTCATGGTCGCCACTTCGGTTTGGCCGCGCTCCGCCCTCAACATTGCCTCGCTACGCAATCCGAATTACTATTTTTCTCCTTACTCTAGTCCTCATCTGGGGAACATCGCTTTATCGGCGACGTCGTGCCCGGCACAAAATCTGACGTCATGGACTCCAAGGAGAAAGAAAATGGCATCTGGCACATCAGTGCGTGAAACCGAGCACTATCTTGACGTCATTGAGCGACTAAACCCCAAAGTAAACGCAGTCTTGACGGTGACTGCCGATATGGCGCTGGAGCAAGCCCATGCGGCGGACGCTGCGGCAGATGATGGTGACTGGCTCGGAATTTTGCACGGTGTCCCGATGCTGGTGAAGGATTGTCTGAACGTCACCGGCACGCGCACAACCTTCGGAACGGATCTCTACCGAGACAATATCTCAAACTCGGACTCAGAGGTCGTCGCGCGGGCGCGAAAATGCGGCCCTGCGTTTCTTGGCAAGACCAACCTTCCAGAGTTCTGCTATGGGGCAACTACCGAAAATGCCCATTACGGGAGCTGCTTGAATCCATGGGATCCGCGGCGTGTTTCCGGTGGCTCCAGTGGGGGCTCGGGTGCTGCTGCTGCGGTTGGCATGTGCCGCATCGCGTTCGGTTCGGACACCGGCGGCTCCGTGCGCAACCCTGCCGCGCTTTGCGGTGTCGCCGGAATTCGTCCAACGGTCGGCGCCGTACCAAACACCAATGCCCTGGCCCTCAGCATCCATGCCGACACGATCGGCATGCTGGCTTACAACGTGTCTGACGTCGCGCGTGGCTATGCGGCGATTGCCGGGCACGACCCAGAAGATGTCGGATCGATTGACCATCCGATTCAAAACTTTCTTCCGACACTCAGGGACGGGATCGAAGGCGTGCGCATCGGCATTCCGAGAACGTTTTATTTCGAGGATCTTGAGCCCGAGATTGGCGAGCGCGTGATGGACGCGGCAAGGGTGCTGGAAAGTCTTGGCGCCGAACTCGTCGATATGGATTTCGACGGTGCGGAAGAAGCCCGTGTCGCCACCATGACGGTGTTGCTCGCAACGGACATGGCCGATTTGCACAGGGATGAGATGGCCAATCACGCCGACAAAATCGGCGCCGAAGTTCTGCGTCGGTTGCGTCTCGGAGAGACAACCAGCGGGACTGACTATGCCCACGCGCTGCGGATCCAAGTGAATTGGAAATACCAGATGAAGAGTGTTTTCAAGAATGTCGACATGGTACTTGTGCCGACCTGCCCGGTGGTCGCGCCGCTGATCTCTGACGCTGCCGATATGGTCAAGGCCACGCACAATATCAGCCGCAACAACACCGCACTCGGCTATGCCGGCCTACCCTGTTTGAGCGTCCCATGCGGGTTCAATTCCGAAGGCATGCCGATCGGCATGCAGCTGGTTGGGGAATGGTTTAACGAGCCGCTTCTTTTCCGGGCAGGCGTCGCCTACCAGTCGCGCACCGAGTTTCACCGCTTGCGACCAAAAATGGCTGCATGACGAGCTGCAGACTCGCTGAAGGGCGGGCCGGTGTAACTGCTTTGTTAAACGGTTTCCTCTTAACTATGTGAAGACTGCGAAGCCTTCTTCCGGAAGTCTCTGATATGTACCTTGCCTGTTTGTTCGGCACGCTGGCGAGACAATTGGAATACGTTATAGAGGACGCACGGGCGAGGGGTGTTTTTTAAGTGCCGAATTATCTAGTCGAGAGCGAGCTGCTTTGGTGCGCGGAGCATGTGCCCATGACCCGCAAGAATTTGGCTGGATGAAGCACTTATTATGGCAGCAGTGGGTCGTCGGCAGGATTAGGTCTTTCCGCCGAGAGCCCACGCCAACATGCGGTTTACGTCGCCCGTCGCAATCGGTATTGCGCTAAGCGATGAGCCAGCCCAGCCACCCGGGGCGCCCGCTCTTCGCCATCCTCAGCATGTGCTTCGCCGCCGTGCTGTTGTTTCCCTTGTCAAACGCAGCGGCGAAATTTCTCGCGACGGACTATCATTTGGTCCAGGTCATCTGGTTCAGGAGCGTGGTCCACATGGCCCTTCTCCTCGCCGTCTTTGCGCCGAAACGAGGCATGGTGAAGCTCTTCACCACGGCCGATCTCGGTGGCCAACTCACCCGTTCGCTGGTCCAACTCGTTGCCGTCGCGACCTATTGGTTGGCGCTCGCCTGGCTGCCGATCACCACCGCCACGGCAATTGGCCTTATGGCACCCTTGGTGTTGGTCGCGCTCTCCGTTCCTCTGCTCGGCGAGCGCGTGGGCCCGCGCCGTTGGCTCGCGGTAGCGGTCGGTTTCATGGGCGCGCTGGTCATCATTCGACCCGGCGGAGATGTGCATTGGTCCGCTATATTGGTTGTTGTCGCGACGGTTCTCTACGCGCTCTTCCAAGTCCAAACGCGCCGCCTGGCTGGGCTCGACGATCCACGTACCACGGCGTCCTACACGATGGTGGTTGCCTTCGTTCTTTCAACGATTTCAGTGCCGTTCTTTTGGATCACGCCGGCGAACTTAACTGACCTGCTCGTTTTCGTCGGCATCGGGGTGAGCGGTGCACTCGCCCATTTTGCCTTAATCAAGGCCTTCGAGCATGGTGAAGCCTCGCTCGTCGCGCCGTTTGACTACGGCCAGTTGATCGGCGCCGCGTTGTTCGGATACGTGATCTTCGCTGAGCTGCCAGACTTATGGACCTGGGTTGGTGCCGTAATCATCGTTGCCAGCGGTATTTATGTCGCGCGACGGGAGGCGGCGCTAAAACGCCGAGCTGCGGCGCACAACTTTTAGCCTCTCGGTCTTGCGGGAGCCGCCGCCCCGCCGACCATAGGCTCGTAGCAGAAGTTACCCTATTCTCGATTGTCGATGTTGTAACAGTGTGAAGAGGTAAATCATGACGTCAAAATTATTTTCACCCACTGCTTTTGCGGGGAAAGCTGTGCTCGTGACCGGCGCCACCTCGGGCATCGGCGCAGGAACAGCCAAGGCATTCGCGGCCCATGGCGCGCGCGTAATGCTGTCGGGGCGGGACCGCGCGCGGGGCGAAGCCGTGTTGGCCGAGATTGCTGCTGCGGGTGGGACAGCGGAGCTGATCATCGGAGACGTGGCGGACGCCAAATTTTGCCAAGGCCTGGTCGACGATACCGTCGCCCGCCTAGGCGGTCTCGATATCCTCTTTAACAACGCCGGTATCGTCCTGCACGGCAAGATCGAGAGCCACTCGGACGCGGCCTGGAAGACGCTGCTCGATACCAATGTGAGTTCCGTTTTTTACATGTCGCGCGCCGCCATTGGCCATATGAAACAGCGCGGCGGCGGCGCGATTATCAACATGTCCTCGGAATGCGGCCTGATCGGCTACGAAAACCTTGCCGCCTATAGCGCAACGAAGGGAGCCCTGGTGATGTTTACCAAGGTTCTGGCGCTGGATCATGCGGGCGATAATATCCGCGTCAACGCGGTTTGCCCCGGTGATATCGACACGCCGATGATGGATGCGGGTTTGGCGGTGAAGGAAGTTTCACCGGAAGAAATTCGCGAAAAATTAAAGCAGCACATCCCCATCGGCCGGGTCGGCGAACCCGAGGATGTTGCTGCTCTCGTCATGTATCTCGCTTCTGAGGCCGCTGGGTTCGTGACCGGCGCCATCGTCCCGGTGGATGGCGGCACCACGGCGCGATAATCAGTTCAGCGCGCGCTCGATCGCCGGACGGATGTCGCTTTCGAATGCATCGATCGTCCGCCGGGCTTGGGCCATGGTCGAATTGCCAGCCTGGATATTCAGCATCACATGGCTGGCGCCCGAGGCCTTTATGTCGGCTAAAAGCCGTGCCGCGACGGTTTCCGAATCGCCAACCGGGAGATTCTGTGCCAATTCCTCGAGGCTCAATTCGCCGGGAATCGGGGCCTCTGCCATCATGCCGCGCTCCATCGCCTCGCCGCGGTTGCGGAGCGCTCCGGCAAGGCGCAATTGATAGCGCACGTTTTCCAGATAGGCTTCCGTTTCAGTAGCGGATTCCGTCACACAGGCAAAACGCAGGATGCCGAGCGGATGTTCGGTGGCGGACAATCCCTCGGCGACGTAGGAAGAATCGATGCGGGCACGCATGTCGCCAAGATAGTCCGGGCCTGATCCCCGGCCGGTGATTATGGGTGTGTAGCCTCGCCGGGCGGAAAGGCGGTGGGTCGCTTCCGAATCACCGGCAATCCAAATCGGCGGCATCTGCGCCGGGCGGGTCGAAATGCTGGTCTCGGGCAAGCTGGTGAAGCGCCCGTCGAAGGTAAAGGTCTCAGAGGCATAGGCCTCATCCATGAGGTGGATGAACTCGTCCAGTTCGTTCTTTGATTGATCTAAATCTATGCCGAAACGATCGAACTCAAAGGGCTGGTAACCGCTGCCGATACCGAGTTGTAGCCGCCCGCCACACAACCCGGCAGCCATGCCGATCTCTTCCAGGAGGCGCACCGGCTGATAGAGCGGCACCACGATAACGGCAGGGCCCAGGTGGATGCGGGAGGTGAGGCCGGCGCAATGGCTGACCATCAACAGCGGCGACGGGCAGATGCAGTAATTCGAGAAATGATGCTCGGCAAACCACGCGGCATCGAAGCCCCGATCCTCGGCGTGCTGCACCAGACTGACAGTATCGGCGAGGATATCGCTAACCGCCGCGCCGCGGGCGCGGAAGCCCATAAGGTTGAACAGGCTGAATTCTATCATAGTGGCAAATATCTTTCCCTCATCGCGGCTTTGGCCGATTGCGATGCACTGGCCTTGAGACAGATCGCCCCGTGCATGCAAAGATGGTGGACCGTATCAGCTCCCCGGCAACCCCGGTAGATTCTATCTTGTTCACGCCGGGTGCCAATCGCACTTCCGCTAACCTGGTCTGAATTCGCGATAAAGTTGTCTGGAGATTTTTGAATTTGCCGGACAGAAAACCAACATGAACTATGATGCCGTAGCTGCGGCGCAATCTGAAGCGCTGCTCCCCTCAACAGTACAAGATCAAACCTATGCTGCTCTATATCACAGATTTCTCGCCCTACGCCCGCATGGCCAGAGTGCTCCGCCGGGAAAAATCACTGGAAAGTCGGGTTGAAGAAATTATGGCTGAAACACGCACGCCGAACAGCCCCTATTACAAAATCAATCCATCTGGGCGCGTGCCTTACCTGGCACGCGACAGCCGAGTTGGGATAGAAGGATCCCAGCCCGTGTGCTTTTTTCTCGACCAGCTCGACGGAGCGCCGATGTTGGATGCGCCCCAGGGCGTGGCCGGCATGGCGCATCGTCGGTTGGAGGAATATGCACGCAGCCTCATGGACGGCGCATCCGTTTGGCTGCGCGAATTGCGCCGCGCGCCCGAAGATCGTTCGGCAACGATCATCGAGCATGAGCGCCAGCGCTTGGACCGGCTTGCTGACTTTTGGGAAGGTGAGATCGATCACCCGCTCATGCAGGGGGACCTAAATATGCCCCAACTCACATTGGCGTGTGCTGTGCTGTTGGAGGAGTGGTATCCGGGCCTGCGATGGCGAGAGGGTCGGCCCGGCCTGACAGCATGGGCTGACCTCTACGCGGCACGGCCTTCTTTCGCCGAGACTCGGCCTCCGCAAAAGCTTGAAGCTTGAAGTGGTTCTTGCGGCGACAATCCGCTCGTCTCTCCGATCGACGGGTGATTCACCGAGGGCTTCGCCAGGCCAGGCCTGAATGAAGCGGGGGCACTTCTCGACGGATGAAGCCACTGGCTGAGCTTGACTAAACCGCGAAGTCAAACCGCCGATCGAACTCCATTCCCAGCCGGACAGTAAGCGCACATCAAGGTCGCAAATATTATTTGCTGAATTTCATGTCCGTTGTCAGCAGCTAAACGGATTTTTTTTCAGGCTGGCGTTTTCGCCTCTTCGTGACTCATCGGGGGCATTCGATGCCTCGCGCCAAACACCTCTGAACCTGGTGTGACACGAGAGCGCGGTGCGTCGCCCTCACGGTGAAATTTGGGCTTTTCGCCGCCATTTATCGGCTAGAGGGCGGCAAAAATACCCGGAACTTCCGTTTGTTCGTCTCCCCTAAGTATTCATTAACCTAATCATGTTCTTTTCAAGAAATGACGGAAAACAAGTGCGAGTTGCTACTTGCAAATTATCAACCACTTTACGGAAGCGGGGACCTGTGATGCTAACAACGTTTAATTCCAGCCTACTTGATATGGCGGCGCGGGCGCTAAGAATTGCAATGTTATCAGTGATACTTGTGACCCCGGCCGTACATTCGCGGGCAGCCAGCGCAAATAGTGTCGAGTGGACAGTCCAAGAGGTCAGCGGCGACGCGGAAATGACGACAGATTTTATTAACTGGGAGCCGTTGATTGCTGGCGCCGTCATAAGCCCGGGAACCGAAATTGAAACCGGCGAGGACGGGCGGATCGTTTTGCGGGTGGGCGGTGATGACATCACGCTTTCACCGAATAGCCGCCTGGCGGTGCCGATCATTGCTCCGGGTGAGAGCGGCGCGAATATCCAACAGACGCTCGGTACGGCACTTTACAAAATCGATAAAATCGCTGGCCGCCAATTTAACGTCGAAACCCCCTATCTCGTTGCCGGCGTGAAGGGAACGGTGTTTACCGTGACTGTAGGTGTTGAAGGTGCAGCTATATCCCTCATAGAAGGATCGGTTGAAGCCATTGCGGTGGGCATTGGCGCCAGCGAGTTGCTGGTTCCAGGTGAAACCGCGGTAATGCCGTCGAAGGCCGGCTCCAAATTGAGCGTTCTTGGCCGCGGGGACTCAGTTGACGCGCCTGCACAGATCACACCGGCTGCGCCGGACGATCCTCAAGACAGTCAGGCACCGGACGGCGCCGCAGCGCCAGTGGCAACATTAAATCCCGCAGGCGCAGACGCATCCAGGGAAGCGTCGAAGGCGGCAAGCGAGGCATCCAGGGAAGCCTCGAAAGCGGCAAGCAGCGCATCCAAGGAAACCTCGAAAGCGGCAAGCAACGCGGCTAAAGAAGCCTCGAAGGCGGCGAACAACGCGGCTAAACAAGCCGCCAAGGCGGCAAGCGAAGCGGTCAAGGAAGCCTCGAAGGCAGCAAGTCAGGCCGCCGCCGCCAACAACGGCAATAGCGGCAATAGCGGCAACAGCGGCAACAGCGGCAATAGCGGCAATAGCGGCAACAGCGGCAATAGCGGCAACAGCGGCAATAACAACGGCAACAACGGCAATAGCGGTAACAACGGCAATAACTAGCGTAGCGATCTCGAAATCTTAGCACCTCCTGCTGAGGGCCGAATTTGAATGCCGCAGATTGTGCCGCGCAATATTTGGCAGAGTATTGGTTTCATGGGAGCGATGTTTGTCGCGGTCGGCAGTTGGGCCGCCACAGATATCGTAACGACCGCACCAAAAGTTTCGAACGGGGTGGAATTCAACCTCCTATTTCTGGCATCAGATGATGAAGTACTCGCCTTGGGACGCGTCGCGGGGTGGTCAGTTGAAGGCCGCCCGGCGAAGCGCAAAGAGCTAACACAGGATCAACGCGTAGCCTCTCTGAACACGCCGCTTCCGGCGGCACCCAGTCATTTTGTCGAAAATGAAACCAAGGGTAAGCTCGCTGGCCTTGGCAAAGATGAAAAGAAAAAGCGACCTGCCAAAGAAGCAGAGTCGGCCGTTGACGAAATCAGGAAGGAGACAGAGAAGCGGGCTATCCAGGCGAAAGAGAAATCCGCCGAGGAGGGCGAAGAAGCGGCGGAAAAAGCGGAGGAAGACCTCGAGAAAGTTGAAACAGAGGAACGAGCCGCCGCCGAGGAGAAAGATAAAACTGACACAGAAAATAAGAAAAATGAGAATGGAATCGTTCTCAGCGCTGTGGTGATAGAAGGCGCTACAGCCTATCAATTAGAGGAATTTGCCCCGCTTTATGAGAAATATCTCGGGAAAACAGTCTCGGGCGTGGAACTCAGGAATGTCGCCGAATCGATAACCAAGAAATACAAGGCTGACGGTTACTTCCTATCGCGGGCCTTCATGCCGAGACAGCGCATCACCCTTGGAATCGTGCGTTACCAAATCTTTGAGGGTTTCATCGAAAGTGTCGAATTTGCGGGCGCTATGCGCGGTCGAGACAGCCTCTTGCGTGCTTATGGAGACAATATCGCTGCGGACCGTCCGCTGCGGAAATGGGTGTTCGTCAATAATTTGGTGCTGGTTAATAGTTTGCCGGGTGTAGAGGCGACGCCAACGCTTACCCCCGTTGAGGGGAAACCGGATGCGTTCCAATTGGTTCTTGAACTCGCGCACCAAACATACGACGGCTCCGTCACGGTCGACAATCGAGGCACGAGATCAATCGGCCCGTATCGTAGTCTTTTCGGTGTCGCCTTAAATTCAATTCTTGGTCAATACGAGCAGACGAGCTTAAGTTTCATCACGGCGCCGTTGCAGCCCGAGGAGCTTCTCTACTACGAAGTCGGTCACCGGCAGCCTATTGGCGAAGCGGGCACGACGATCACTTTCAGCGCGGCCCGCACCAACGTGGATGCCGGAGCAGACCTAAGCGACCTCGCCGTCAATAGTTTCAAATCGGGTCTTTCCCTGAAGATCGACCATCCGCTATATCGACGCAGCGATCAAAGCGCTTCGCTCTCACTTCGATTCGACTATTCGAATTCCAACACGACGAAACAGGCGGAAACGCTGACGGAAGATCGGTTGCGGGTGTTGAGAATTGGTGGGCGCTACAATATTTCCGATGATTTTGAAGGCAAAAACTCGGTAGGCGTGAAACTCAGCCAGGGACTTAATATTCTAGGGGCAACTACAGCAGGGTCGGCAACTCTATCTCAGTTCGGTGGCAAAAGTTCGTTTACCAAGATCGAAGCAACGGCGGAACGACAACAGAGTTTATCCGACGCGCTTTCGCTTCGCGCATCAACCCACGGCCAGTGGTCTGAGGATCGCTTGCTCTCGGCAGAGAAATTTTCAATTGGAGGCAGTCAATTCGGACGGGCTTACGACGCCGCCGAGATTTCGGGCATGAACGGCGTGGCATCTTCCCTGCAACTTGCCTACCAGTATGAGGTGGATGCCGAGTATCTCCAGGCGTTCAGCCTCTATGGGTTTTACGATTTTGGGGTGGTGTGGGATTCAGATATAGACGAGGGAAACACGAGCGAGTCCTTGGCGTCGGCCGGTATCGGCCTCACGCTGAACTTGCCTTCCGATGTTTTTGTCCGTTTGGAAATAGCAAAGCCGCTGACGCGAACTGTCGCCCAACTCGAGGAAAATGGCAAAAATCCACGTCTATTTCTAACGATTTCGATGCAATATTGAGTCATACGAAACCAGTGATTCTGGTCATTGAAAGTTATGATAAATTCGCGAGAAATATCGTTAAGTGTTTGAGACATACTTACGAAATAGAGAAGACGTAAGCATGATGGGGAGAGGAGAAATTCCTACGCTAAAGTAATAGGACGATTTGTTAGTATGAAACAAATAAATATGTCATCGGTAAAGACACTCGAATAATATTTGAAATACTGTTGTAATTAATTCGTTATAATAGGTCTAGTATACTATTATTTGTAGGATTAAAATGGAAATTATGTTGCAGGATTAGGAACAAATTATACCTTCCAGAATAAGATTTTTAAATTCTCGAAGGCGAAAGGGTGCCGGATCGCCGACTGTAAGACAATGCTAAACGGAAATTCGACAATTGAAATTTCGCCAGGAAGAGATCGAATGACAATGCCGAATTGCGTGACCAAATGGGCCGGGTTTTTGGCCGCCGCAATCACCGTAATTTTGACGACGGCCGCGCTCGCCGGTCAGCCCGAATTTGCGGCGATCCAGGGTCACGATGTTCAGGATAATTCCGCTGTCGATATTGAGGGGCTGAAAGGCGGCGCTTTTGTTCTAGTCCGCGCCAACGGTTCCGACTATTTGCCCGACGGGGTGTGGTTTCTGACAAATGAGGAGGCCGCGGATATCCTTTTCAAAAATGAAACGGGCGGGTTTGATGCAAATCAGATCGCTATCCTCGATTTCGGTTTTGATGTTCAGCCGGCTGCCGGAACGGACATGGAAAATATAGAGTCTGAGTTAGAAGAATCTGAACCGTCGTTAGACGTTGGCTTTAGCGAACCGCTGGAAAGTATTTTCATCGACCTAGCCAATGCTACCGTTCGCTGATGGCCTATTCGTTGATAATCTGTTGCAACGTACGGGTCTTTGGCGCTTGGCCGTCGAGGCAAATTTTCGCGCCGCTCAGTGGACGGGTAGTGCTCTTTGACAAGCGGCCAGCACTCACCGGGAAGTGAGTTTGGCAATTCATGAAACGCCGCCTAACAAACTTTTTGGCATTGCTGCCTCCCGGCGTGAAGTGCCGCTTTCCGCCGCTGCTGATATTCCTGCTGGTTGCTGTACTTTATTTGTTTGGCACCTTTGATTCCATCGAGAGAGAATTAGTCGATACGCGATTTCGCGTCGTTACCCGCCCGGCAACCGGCGACCTCGTTATTGTGATGATCGATCCGCGAAGTATCAGCGAGTTGCGTACATGGCCGTGGCCGCGAAATTTTCATGCTGAAATCGTCGAAATTCTCCTAAAAGCCGGCGCGCGCCGCGTTGCCTTTGATGTCGAATTTGGCGCGCCGTCAACACCGGAAGCCGACCGCCGCTTCGCACAGGCCTTGGCCGCCGCCAAGGAAAAAGTTGTGCTCCCGGTGTTCGCGCAAATCCAATCCAGCGCCGACGGGTCGAATTTAGTCCTGTCTGGGCCGCTCCGGGCGTTCGCGCGCCATGTTCAGGTGGCATCGATCAACACGCGCCCCGCCGAGGACGGAATGATTCGTCGCATGACGGTTCGCCAACCCTGGGCAAACCGGACGGTGCCCACCATGTCCGTGCGTCTGGCCGGGCGCGAAGAGGCGCCGTTCGAGATGTTTAACATCGACTACGGTATCGATCGGCATTCGATTCCCCGAATTTCCTATGTCGATGTGTTGAGGGGGCGCTTCGACCCGGAGGAAATTGCCGGGAAGCAGTTCTTGATTGGCGCGACCGCGATCGAGCTCGGCGACCAGATGCCGGTGCCCATCGCGAAATCAGTACCGGGCGTGTTCGTTCAGGGTTTGGCGTTCGAATCTCTCGCGCAGGATCGTGCGTTGCAGGGAATTGGTACGGCACCCGTTCTGGCGTTGGTATTTTTCGTCGCGGCACTATTCGGCGGGATATACTCGGCTTTGTCCTGGCGGCGGGCGTTGGCCCTTACATTGGCGGGGTCGATCTTCATGCTGTTGATGTCGACCGGTGTGCAGGCCGTATGGCCTGTGCTGTTAGACTCTTCTCCAGTGATCCTTGTTCTCATTCTTCTCTTTGCTTATTCCGTTGTACGCCGTGTTGATCAACAAGCATTCCGTCTGTTGCTTCAAGGTTCTGAGCTGCGGCGCACCAACGCCATGATGAAAAGTGTGGTCGATAATACCTTCGATGGCATCGTGATTATCAAGCAGAAAGGTTCGATTCGAACTGCCAATGCCGCCGTCGCTCGGATTTTCGGATACGGTGAAGATGAACTGATTGATCAGGAACTGTCGCTTTTGATTCCGGAGATTACTCAGGACAATGATGCCCCGCTCGAATCAATATTGCTCGTCGACGCAGGGCCACGCGAACTGGGAGGTCAGCGCAAGGATGGCTCTAGCTTTTCGTTGGAGTTGACGGTGACTGAAATGAATTTCGACGACGAACAGATGTTTGTCGGAATTGTGCGCGACGTCACCGAGCGAAAGATCTATCAGGATAAACTTGAGTACCAGGCTGTACATGACGCCCTAACGGGTCTGCCCAATCGGGCACTGCTAAATGATCGCCTTGAACATGATCTGCACTTAGCCAAACGCGAGAATAAACCGCTGGCCATACTCCCGCTTGATCTTGATTGCTTCAAGGAAGTCAACGATACGTTGGGCCATCATATTGGTGACCTGTTGTTGAAGATGGTGGCCGAGCGGCTAACTGTGCCGCTCCGCGATACAGACACAATTGCGCGCTTTGGCGGTGACGAATTCGCCATTCTTCTTCCCGCCGTGTCCGACCAGTATCAGGCCCAAGCCGTGGCGCGGCGGATCATCGAATCGCTGAAATCACCGTTTCTGCTGGATAAGATTGAGCTTGAGGTCGGCGTTAGCGTCGGGATTGCAATGTATCCCGAACACGCGGAAACGCCAGCGCGCCTCATTCAAGCCGCCGACGTCGCCATGTATATGGCAAAGAAAGCCGGGACCGGCCTTGCTGAGTATGACGCCGATAAGGATCGCAGCAGCGTTCGACAACTAACGGTCACAGGCGATCTACGCCAAGCGATAGAAGGCAACGAGCTGGCGATTGTGTTTCAGCCAAAGATCGATCTGGCCACGGGACGAGCCGCCGGGGGCGAAGTGCTCTCGCGTTGGGTTCACCCCGAGCACGGCTTTATTTCGCCCGATGAGTTCATCGAGCTGGCGGAACAAACCGGATTGATTCGTTCTTTGACGGTGTGGATGTTCAACACCGCGCTCCGGTCTCTGTCCGAATGGCAGCGGCTCGGTCTGGGCATGGCCATGTCGGTCAACATATCGGCCCGCAATTTGCATGAAAGGGACTTGCCGGAAGTCATAGAAGGCCTCGTGAATGAATGGAAAATCGACCGTGAGTTTCTAACTCTAGAAATCACCGAGAGCGCGATCATGATCGACCCCGAGCAGGCAATGAGCACCATCCAGCGTCTCGATGAACTCGGGATGAGGTTGTCGATTGACGATTTCGGGACGGGTTATTCGTCGCTCAGTTATCTCAAGCGGCTGCCAGTGGATGAACTGAAAATTGACAAGACGTTTGTTATGAACATGACCGAGGATAAGAGCGACGAGGTTATCGTGCGTTCGACGATCGACCTCGCACACAATCTGGGGCTCAAGGTCGTCGCTGAGGGGGTCGAGGAAGCCGCGCACGCAAAGCGGCTGAAAGAACTCGGATGCGAACTCGGCCAGGGCTATTATTTTGCCCGACCGATGCCAATTGCAGAGTTTACGACCTGGCTGGAAGAGTCACCCTGGGGATATGGCGCCACAGATATAACCAAAAGAGCGGCAGCCGGCGATTAACAACGCGAGCAAATTCCGGCATGGAGAATGCTTTTGGTTGAATTGAAAAGTTGAACCCCCTGGTGAATTTCGTCCGCAGCTGAGTTCATAGCGGCCGTTTATTACCCTGCCATTCGGAAGAAACTCCAACTGATTCCTGGCTGAATTAAGGTTTCAAAATCGCGTGCCTGTGTAATTGTGCCCGCACGGGTGGAGAGGAGCTCTAAGCGTCTTCGTTTAAAAGACACGTCTTCGCCAACCCCTTAAGCCAGTATGGTGGAGGCGATATGACAACGAATTTGAAGTTCGGCATTCAGACAAACGGCATCAAGCACGCTCACAGCGACGCGATGCCTGATATCGACAGGCGCTTCGCAATGGTTCGCGATGCCGGTGTTTTCGATTATGTCGACAAAACACCTGACCCTGATCAGATCGATGAATTTCTCGGGGCCCGCGATAAATATGGCTTGCCCGTGCGCGCAGGGGGTTGGTTCTACACGCTTGGAGCCGACGAAGCGCTTCTTGAAAAGAATCTCGAGCTCGGCGCCCGTCTGGGCTCTGTCGTCCACAACACGCAAATCATGCTGCGCCACGCAGATGGCCATATTGTCACCGACGAAGAGGTCATGACGGTATATATGCGCGCGTCCGAATTCGGAGAAAGGCACGGCTGCCTTCCCTGCTTCGAAGTTCACGTCAATATGTGGTCGGAGGATTTTCCGCGTGTCTCGCGCGTTGGGCGTATGATCGAGTCACGCGGGGCCGAGTTCAACATGACGCTCGACCACAGCCATGTCATCTTCAAGATGAATAATCCGGACGAGCAGCGCATCTTCGATACCGACAAGAAGATCGCTTCAGGTGAGCTGATACTCGACCCATTTCAACCCGGCAACGTGATTGAGGAATGGGTGTCGGCCGGCTGGGTGCGCCATTGCCACGCTCGGGCCGCCGTGCCCAACAATCCGAGGAACACGCCTGCGCATCACCCGGACGGATCAGTCGGGCGTGGCATCCAATATCCCTTCATTGAGCCTCGCCCCAACGAATACCACGCTCCTTGGTCAGCCGAGGCGCTCGAGCCCTGGAAAGAGGGCATGCGCATCCTTCTTCGTCATCGCGCTAACGACGCCTCGGCCAAGCTCGGACAAATTTCGACCGAATTTATTCCCAACACAGACTATGGCGAGGGCTGCGGCTACTCTCTCTTCGACCAAGCGGTGTCATGCGTGACGTGGATGCGCGGCGCCTGGGACGCTGCGCGAGCCGAGACTGCCTAAGGTCTGGCAGGAGACTGTCCGTCGTCATATAATTTGGAACAATCTACGGCCTGATCTAAAGGAGGATTTGGCCCACCTGGTTCAAGATATTAAGCGGCGTATTTGCGGTATTGCAAGCGCCGGTTCTCCATCGTTTTCAGTTTG
>JAQBTG010000037.1 GCA_027624955.1 Pseudomonadota bacterium | reverse complement strand
TTTTTGTGGAGTTCTTGAGAGAGGTCGCGAACGATGCGCGGCAGCTTGCCCCATGCGTTTCCGATCGGCTGCATGCGCGTTTGCATAACACTTTCCTGCAGCTCCGAAGTTACCTGATTGAGCCGTAGCAGCGGGCCGTCGAACTCGCTCTTTCGCTGGTCGCGCAGAATTTGCATCAGCTGGTTACGCGTAAGGACAAGCTCGCTAACCACGGTCATCAGACTTTCGAGCACATCCACATTCACACGGATGGTCTGCACGGCAACGGAAGCTGCGGCTTTCGTCGCAGCCTGCCCGCTATTTTGCGGTGCCTCGTCTTCTGCGTTTTCGTCTGCTGCCGGCATACCCATCGGGGCTCTTTCGCTTTTATCTGTAGCCGGTAGAGCAGTGCTCCCGCGTAAGACAATCTCGCTGCTCGCGGCGAAAATCTCGGTAATTCTCGCGGACGCGTTGGCCGGCAATTCCAGTTCTTGCAGGGCAATGGTCAAATAGGCAGACACGGCATCGAAGTGCTCATCATCCAGGCCGGCGTTAACCAAATCGGCGTGAACCGTGGCCAAGTTATAGTTTGTGTCTGCCTTCGGGCCACCGATCGCTTCGCACGCATAAGCGCAATGCACTAGTTGCAGAACGTCTATATCGCCCTTGCTGTAAATCGGCTGCAGCCGCTCGTCAGCCATTACTTTGCGATAAAGGCAATCGAATATGGCGTCCATCGTCGAAAGGCCGCCGATGCTTTTATAAATATCAGCGTCGTCCTCAATCGGTAGTGCCAACGCCGCGTTGACTTCGGCTTCGTCGGCGGCGGGCTTCCCTATGGCCTGCGCGTCGTCGTCGCCCGGTGCCGCAATTTCACCACTTCCTTCAGCCCAGGCGTTTAGCTTGGCGATCAGCACGGCATCGTCGCCTTGCGGCTCAGTGCCGAATTCGCCAATCGCCGTGACCAACACCTTAATGGCGTCGATGGATTCAAGAATTAGCGTTACTGCGGCTGGCGTCACTTCCAGTTCGCCGTCACGAAATTTGCCGAGAATGTTCTCACCGGCATGGGCCACCGATTCGAGGCGCGGTAGATCCAAGAAACCCGATGTCCCCTTTAACGTATGAAGCACCCGAAAGATGCTGCCCAGTAGGGCAGGGTCATTGGGGTTCTGTTCGAGGGTTACCAGTTCGGCATCGAGAACCTCGATCCCTTCAAGGGCTTCCGCGAGAAATTCGCCTAGCAAATCATCCATGAGGTGTGTCTCTGTTGCGTGTGATGGGTTCCGGGTGGGATGCCAGCGCAGCATCAATGTCGCGCACACAATGAGCGAAACAGATTAATAGTTCTCTAAAATTTGCGGCACATTCTGCAGCCGAAGTCAAAATCTGTGGATGTCGGCAACCCACCGCAATAGCGATAGGAATTCAAATTCCAAAATTAAGCGTTCGTTTACCCGCCTGGCGTATCTCTGATGTCTCGTGCTCTGCGTAGTTTGGTATATGCCCTGCGGTCGAGCGTGCAGCGCACGTTTGGAGATTAATACGCGCTTTCGAAAAGTGAGGACTAAACCTATGGCCGTAAATAAGGAAACGATGGAGATTCTCATCGTCGACGATTACAAGACGATGCTCAGAATCATCAAGAATTTGCTCGTGGAGATCGGCTTTAAGAATATTGACGAGGCTTCCGACGGTAGCCAGGCGCTGAAGGCGTTGCGCGAGAAAAAGTACGATTTGGTGATTTCCGACTGGAACATGGAGCCGATGACTGGTTTCGAACTCCTGCGCGAAGTGCGAGCCGACGAGCACCTCAAGCCATTGCCATTCATAATGATCACTGCCGAATCCAAGACCGAAAACGTAATTGCGGCGAAGAAGGCCGGCGTGAATAACTACATCGTCAAACCTTTCAACGCCGTCACATTGCGTTCGAAGGTTGCAGCCGTTATCGGAGAGTTCTAATGGTTCCCGAAAAATTGCGCGGCAAAGTTGATTCACTCTATCAAGAGGTATGGGGCCTGGCGCGTGACATCGTGCAGGCGCGCGCGCAAATCGCCGAACTGCGGCCGGGAGCCTTGAAACGCGACAACTTGCCACGCGCCATCGAGGAAATGCACGAAATTGTCAAAACCACGGAAGTCGCGTCGAACGCCATCATGGAATCGGCCGAAGCGATTACCGACGCGATGCCCGAACAAATCGATGAAGAGTTTCGCGAGATCGTTCAAAAATCCTGCCAACGCATCTTCGAATCCTGCGCATTTCAAGATTTAACGGGACAACGCATCAGCAAGGTAATGTTGACATTGCGTTTGATCGAAGAGCATTTGGAGACACTGCAGGGGTTGCTCGGCGCCGAGTTTGACGATCCCGAAGCAAATGCAACGCCCGAAGGAGATGCCGATCTACTCGCCGGCCCCGCCCTAGAAGGCGAAGGCATCAGCCAGGACGACGTCGATAAAATGTTCGACAGTATGTGAACGTCGAGATCATTTAAAAGCCGTCCGCGCTAAAAAAAATAAGGCACGCCGGAAGGGTCCGGCAGACCAAACCCGCTTGATGGCGAAAATAAAAGACGACAAGATCCACAAAAACTTCGCTTCAGCCAACGCCTCGATTCACAATCATTTCAATCTCAGGCGTCACCTGAACTGCGGTGAGATGTTGCAATACAACCGATGAAATAGCGAAATCGGATTGTGCAGCTGCCACGTCTACTTATGGCCTCTGTCCGCCTCAACTTGGTTCAGCCTTTCAAAGCGGCGTGATGCAGAGAGCGCTCTATCAGGGCAGGGTCGGCATTGCCACCAGAGAGAATGAGGCCGACTTTTTTTCTTGCCATTTGTGCTTGCTCTTGTAGCAACGCGGCCAGGGGTGCGGCGCCAGCACCTTCGGCAAGATTGTGTGTGTCGGTTAAATAATGCGCCATAGCCGCCAAGATTTCATCGTCGCTGACGGTGACAATTCGCTCAACCCCTGTGCGAATAATCTCCAGCGCGTCGGCAGCCGGGACCCGGCAATCCAGACCGTCGGCAATTGAAAAGGAGCTGTTGGTGCTGATCAGTTTGCCGGCCTCGAACGACAGCGCGTAGGCCGCGGCGTTTTCACTGACGACACCGACGATTTGGGTTTTCAGGCCAAGCGCCTCACGCGCCGCAATCGTGCCGCAAGCGCCTGAGCCAAGACCGATTGGCACATAGATTGTGTGCAGGTCGGGCACGGCGTGAAAAAACTCCAGTGCATAGCTCCCGACACCTTTCACCAAACCCATGTCGAAGGAGGGGATGAATGTCACGCCTTCGCCGTCGGCGAGAGTCAGGGCGTGTTCGTAGGCTTCCTGGAAATCGACGCCGTGTTCGATCAATTCCGCACCAAATGCCTGCATCGCCGCATTCTTACCAACAGCATTGCCCTTCGGGACAACAACCGTTGAACTCAGTCCGGCGCGCGCTGCAGCAAAAGCGATGCTTTGACCATGGTTGCCGCGTGTCGCAGCAACCACCCGGTTGGTATGTCCTTGGCGCTTGAGTGCGTCAATATATACCAGGCCACCACGCACCTTGAAGGCACCAATCGGCGTGTGATTCTCATGTTTGACCCAGACTTCCGCACCGGCACGCAGGCTTAGCAATGGCCAGCTTATTTGCGCCGTTGGCGTTAGGGTTTGGTGGACTAGTTCCGCTGCTTGTTCGAGCTCACCTAAATTAGGAAGTTTCATGACATCTCCAGTTTTTCAATGGCTGCACTATAGCCGTTCAGTCCGCGATGAGCATGATTCGGTCGCTTGTCTGTACACTGGCCGTCACGAATCGTTCCACAGGTAATTGATGCGATGCAGAATTGGTACGATGCTGTCACTGCAAAAAATTTCTGCCACCAAACCAGGAGGAATGCATGGCGTGGGACTACATCATCGTTGGCGCCGGATCAGCTGGTTGCGTTCTAGCCTACCGTCTTTCAGCGGATCCGAAGAACAATGTGCTGCTTTTGGAAGCCGGTGGCAAAGACAATTCGCCGCAGATTCGAGTGCCTGGCGGCGAGGTCAAGGCGATCAACAATCCGAAATTTAATTGGCAGTACATGTGCGAACCCGACCCCTCGCTGAACGGAAGAATCGACATGTGGCCCGGCGGCAAAGTGTTGGGCGGCAGTAGCTCGATCAACGGCATGGTCTATCTGCGTGGCCAGCACGAAGATTATGACGAGTGGGCCCGGCTGATGGGCAATCGTACGGACTGGAGTTACCGCGATGTGCTGCCTTACTTCATTCGAATGGAAAAAAACCCGCTCGGCCCGAGCGAATATCATGGTGCCGACGGCCCGCTCGAAGTTACCGATACGCCTTCACCACATCCGCTCACGGCTGTATTTCTGGAAGCGGCACAGCAGGCCGGCATTCCGTTCAACGCCGACGTAAACGGTGAAACGCAAGAGGGCGTTGGCCCCAGTCAGGGCACGATCCGTTTCGGCCGGCGAAATAGCACCGCACAGGCTTATCTAAAACCGGCGCGCGCGCGTGCAAACCTGACGGTTGTCACGGGTGCGAAAGCAGACAAAGTTATATTCGAAGGCAAGAGGGCCGTCGGTATCCGCTTCCTGCGGGACGGCCAGGTTCAAGAAGAACGCACCGCGGGTGAAGTGATTGTCGCCTGTGGCGCTATCGCGTCGCCCACGGTCTTGCTGCGTTCGGGTATTGGCCCAGAGGCCCATTTACGCGAGATGGGCATCGAAATTGTTCACCACAGCGCGGGCGTCGGGCAAAACCTCCAGGAGCATCCTGTGGTCTGGGTTGCGGCCTATGTAAATATCTCCACCTACAACATGGAACTCACGCCCTATTATTACGTTAAGCACCTCTCCAATTGGCTGTTGCGCGGCAAGGGCGCGGCGGCAAATTCAATTTCGCATGCCGTGGCATTCCTGCGCACCCGCCCCGAAACGGAGACCCGGCCAGACATCCAACTGCATTTCACACCGGTGGGATATGATTTTGGGCCGGAGGGGTTGTCGATGATGAAGCGCCCGGCAGTGACGATTCCGGTAAACGTCTGCCGGCCAAGCAGTCGAAGCGACATTTGCCTGCGCGCCTCAGATCCGAATGAGCCGCCCAAGATTAATTCTCGCCTGCTAGAGGACGAAGACGATCTGAGACGCATGATCGACGGTTGCCGCATCGTACGAAGGATTGTCGACGCTCCAGCTTTCCAAAAGCATTTCGAGGGCATAGCGCTGCCCAAGAGTGATGTCGATATGCAGAGCGACGCAGATATGGAGGGTTTTATTCGAAGCCACACTCTGCCGACCTACCATCCTGTGGGCACGTGCAAAATGGGTACGGACGAAATGGCTGTGGTCGACCCGCGATTGCGTGTCATTGGAGTTGAGAACCTGCGCGTTGTGGATGCCTCGGTCATGCCAATCGTGACGAGCGCAAATACCAATGCTCCAACCATCATGATCGGTGAAAAGGCGTCAGACATGATCCTGCAGGATGCGCGCGATTGACGATTGAATTCTGGTCTTCGCATCAAGTCGGGGGTTTTAGTCGCGATATATTAATACAGCGAATAAGTGTGATTGTAAGACGGTCAATAATACGAAAAAAAGGTGTAAATATTGTGGGGGAGTCAAGCGACGCAATAATACATTTGTCACTTGTAATATTCTGTCTTAACCTCTGATACTGATCTTGCGTGGCGTCTGCCGCGCTTCGGCATCAATTATTTTGCTCGTTGGGAGACTCGACCAGTATTTCCTGATTTTGGACTGCGTAAGCCGCTGGGCGAGTGAATTCAGACGACGTCACGGGTCAATACAGAGCCCGGACCGTCATTGGGAGAAGATTTATGACCAAAACGACACGCCGGACGTTTCTCAAAACTGCTGCCGCCGCAGGCGCCGCAACCGCACTTGTTGGCAAGGCACCCTATTTCAAGAAAGCCCTCGCACAAGGGCGCAAAAACATCACTTATCTTCAAACCGAACCGTTGACGGCAAGTTGGGATGTTACATCGCACACAATTTTGGCTCAGATTTATTTCGAACATCATGTGTTTGGAAAACTGATTCAGACGCCGATGACCCAGTCCGACCCGGAAGAAATTCAATTTGATTTGGCGATCGGGCACCGGGTCATCGATGAGAAGACCATCGAATACACCCTGCGTGACGACGTATATTTCCATGCTGGCCAAAAATTCGGTCCGGAAGATGTGAAAGCGACGATCGAATACGCGTCCAACCCGGAACGTCCGGCGGGCACATGGTATCCAGGTCAGGCGGAAGCCGAAGTCGTTGATTCTCGGACCGTCCGTTTGCGCGCCGCCGACGGCGCCTATCCTGGTTCGCTGTTTTATTTTCTGGCGGGCTTCCTGCCGATCATGTCTGCCGACGATATTAAAAATAATGCGATCGGCGAACGCCCGAACGGAACGAGCTACTATAAGTTCGTTGGTCGGGACGGTCCTACCACTCGCCTTGAGGCCTATGACAAATATCACTTCGGCAAGCCAGAGATTGAGGAATACATCTCAACCTTTGTGGGCGACGCGAACACGCGTTTGTTGAGCCTGCTTGGCGGTGAAGCCGATCTGATCGAGCGGATCGAGCCAGAACAGTACGAAACGCTCCTCACTGAAGATGTCGACGTCGTGCGGACGATCTCTACGGAAAACAAATACCTGCATTTCCGCTGTCAAAAGCCGCCATTTGACGATGTGCGGATCCGTCACGCCGCCTGCCATGCCATCGACCGCGAACTGATCCTTGAAATCATGGGTCCGGCCGGACACAAGTCGAATGGCCAGTTGTCGCCAGTTAAATTCGGCTATACCGACGATATTCCTGGATCTCCGGAATATGACCCCGCACGCTGTCAGGAACTATTGGCGGAAGCAGGTTATCCGAAGGGCGATGGTTTGCCCGACATCGAGTATCTGACCTCGGTTGGCTTCTACCCCAAGACCAAGGAATACGGCGAAGTCATGACGGCGATGCTGCAAGAACAGGGATTTCCCGTCACATTCACCGTGATGGAAGTCGCAGCATGGCTCGACAAAGTATTCGACAAGGGTCCGACCGGTACACAGCTTGCTGATACGGGTTGGATGACCGGTTCGCCCGAGCCTAATCTGGTGGTTCGGCCGATGTGGCACTCCGATGGCCAAATCTTGAGCAACTGCGTCAACGACGAACTCGACGGCGTTATCGATTTGCAACAATCCATCGGCGATCCAGCTGCTCGTAAAGCGGCTATTCAAACCAAGCTGATGCCGGCTCTCGCCAAGCAAATGCCGAGTTTCGGATTGTTTACGTCGGTGCTTATCCACGCACACAATAAGGGGTTGAAAGACCTTTATATTTATCCAAACGGCCCGATGGATCTTTCCAAGGCCACTTGGTCAGCGCTCTAAGGCAATTGGGAGCCGCACCGTCCTGCGGTGCGGCTCCCCACGTCTTTTCCAGACAATAGAATATGGCCTTTATACTCACGTTCCTGCTGCGGCGGCTCGCCCAAGGCGTTGTTGTCGTCTTCTTGGTTTCTTTTTTGATCTTCACGCTGTTGCGGATCATTCCGGGAGATCCTGTTCGCATGATGTTGGGCGCCAACGTCAGCGAGGCCGTGCTGGAGCAAAAGGCGGCGGAACTCGGCCTCAGAGACCCCATTCACGAGCAGTATGGCCGCTACATCGTCGACTTATTCAATGGCGATCTCGGTCAATCCTATCTGCTTGGCGAATCAGGCGGTGCAGCACCCACGGCGCAGTCGAAACAAGGCGGGCGAGTCACCGAGGAAGGTGAACGGGAGCGCGAGGAATCCCTCAAAACCCGGCGCGCACATGTGATCAAATTAATCGGCGACGGTTTGCCCTATACATTGCAGCTAGCTGGTCTCGGTCTGTTGTTTACTCTATTCGTCGCGGTGCCGCTCGGAATCGCTGGCGGCCTGAAACCCGAAAAATGGCAAGATAGGATCGCCTTCTTTACGAGTTCGCTGTTTGTGTCTCTGCCAAATTTTTGGCTGGCGCTTGTATTGATTCTGCTGGTATCCACACGAGCAAATTTGCTCCCCGCTATTGGCTACAAAGGTTTTAGCTACACGATATTGCCGGCGATTGTGCTCGCGGTGGAGCTGGCGCCGATAATCATTCGCGGGCTCTCTGTAGCCATTGCCGGAAACCTGCAGCAAGGCTTTGTCGATGGCGGTCGATTGCGCGGCCTGCCATGGCGGCAAATAGTTTGGCGGCACATTGTCCGCAATTCATCAATTCCGATGCTCAATCTCTTCGGCGTACAAATCGGCGGGCTACTGCTCGGTGGTGTGTTTGTGACCGAGTATATCTTCGACTATCCGGGTGTCGGTAAACTTACGATTCAGGCTGTCCTGCAGCGCGATTTTCCAATTATCCAAGGGGTCGCGATATTGGCCGCAGGAACCCTCGTTTCGGTCAACATATTTGTTGATCTAATCGCGACATATATCGATAGAAGGCTTAAGTACTGACGTGGCGACGGAAGATTTGACAGTGGTTGCTAGTGGCAAAAAACGCGGCGTCGGCACGACACGGCGGATGTTTCAACTCGCCTGGCGCATGCGCGGGTTCCAATTCGGATTGGGTACTTTTCTTGTTCTTGTCCTTGCAGCAGTTATCCTGCCAGAAGCCACCGATTTATCAGCAACGAAGATAAATGTACGCGCGAGGTTCACCCCGCCGTTTTTCATGGAGGGTGGAACGCTTGCCCATTTGGCCGGCACCGATCAACTCGGGCGCGATCTGCTGCTTCGGTCGTTAATCGGGCTGCGTAACGCCCTCGGCATTGGCGTGGCCAGTGTGTTCTTGATGTTCATTCTGGGTTGTACGCTCGGCATCATCTCGGGCTATTGGGGCAAATGGGTTGACACGATTCTCATGCGCGTGACCGATGCGCAGCTTTCGGTGCCCCTCATTGTGCTGGCGATCACGATTTTGGGCGTAACGCGGCCGAGCGCGGGTACCATCATTGCTGTACTGGTGCTGGCCGGCTGGCCAATCTACGCACGCGTCGTGCGCAGCGTCGCACTGGCGGAACGAGAACGAGAATATGTGCGCGGTGCAAAGATCCTGGGCGCGTCCGACATTAGAATAATGTTGATTATGATTGCGCCCAATATCCTGCCGCCGATTGCCTTTGTGGCCGTGCTCGATGTCGCGCGCATGATGATATTTGAGGCGCTCTTCGGTTTTATCGGGATCGGTATTCAGCCTCCCACGCCAACCTTCGGCAACATCATCTCGGACGGCACCAAATACATCATCAACAATTGGTGGATCCCGACGATGCCGGGTCTCTTGCTGATCATTGCGCTGCTCAGCATCAATGTGATGGGTTCTGCACTGGAGCGGGCACGAAATAAGATTTTCGCGGGAGTAATCTAATCGTGAGCGAGCCAATCCTACTCCGGGTCGAAGACGTCTCCGTCGACCTCGTGCGTGGTGGGAAATCAACTCCGGTGCTGCGCAACGTCTCCTTTGACCTCATCGAACGCCAGGCGCTTGGCATTATCGGAGAGAGCGGATCCGGCAAGACAGTACTTTCGCGTGCGGTGATTGGTGCAATAGATCCGCCGCTGGTGTTTACTTCGGGAAAAGTCATCTATCGAGGCCGGGAATTGATCGGCGAGAGCCGGAGCGAGATCGAATCGATCCGTGGACGTGAAATCGGCTATATCGGCAACAACCCGGGCAGCGCGCTAGATCCCACTATTCCTGTTGGTCATCAGATCGTCGAGAAACTAAGAGCCGTCGAGCCGGGTGTCAGCAAAGCAGAAGCAAAACGCCGCACCATCGAGATGATGAAGGCGGTGCGCTTACCGCGACCTGAGGAACGGTTTCACGAGTTTCCGTTTCAGTACTCTGGCGGCATGATGCAGCGTGCGCTGATCGTAGACGCGTTGATTACGAACCCTACGTTTCTCATCGCGGACAATGTAACCCAGCCGCTTGATGTGACAATTGCTGCCCAGATCATTCGGCTCATGCACGAACTGCGCGAAGATTTTGGCACAGCGATCATTTTTGTGTCGTCTTCTCTCGCGGTTGTTCGCGAAATTGCCGACGACATTATTGTTCTAAATCATGGCGAAATTGTTGAACGCAGCACGCCCGCCAAGATTATTTCGGCACCTTCCGTCGATTACACTAAGCAGTTGCTTTCCCAGATACCTCGAATTTGGGAGACAGAGGAAAAATTTATACCGGAAGAGGCGGTGCGGGATGAGAAAGTGATCCTGCGCGTCGAAGACGTATACAAGACCTATCGCGTGAAAGATCCAAAACGATTCTTCGGATACAACGATGTGGAAGCCGTACGCGGCGTCACGTTCGATGTGCACGCTGGCGAAAATTTTGGCATCGTCGGTGAATCGGGCTGCGGTAAATCGACTCTTTCGCGCCTGCTGAGTTGGGTGGAGGCGCCGGAAAGAGGAACGATCTGGTACGAAGATGCAGATCTTTCTAAGATGAAGCGGCGCGATATTATTGGGCTGCGGCGTCGCTTCCAGCTTCTTTTACAAGACCCCTATAATGCCTTGCCACCGCATCTGGCCGTGGGCCGCACGATTGCCGAACCCCTGATTATTCACGGTGGGTTGAACTCCAAGGAGATTCGAGACCGGGTCCGTGCCGTCATGGCGGAAGTCGGCTTGTCGGATTCGCTGTACGGCGACCTTTTGGTGGGTTTGAGCGCAGGGCAAAGACAGCGCATCAACCTTGCCCGTGCACTGGTACTGGAGCCGCAACTCCTGATTCTTGACGAAACGCTATCGGCGCTTGATCAGGTGGAGCAATCGCGCTTGTTGGAGACGTTTGAGCGGCTGCAACAGGAGCACGGCTTTACCTATATCTTCATCTCGCACGATCTCGCGATGGTGCGCCGTGCCTGCACGCGAATTGCCGTGATGTATCTAGGCAAGGTGGTTGAACTGGCCGACAATCACAGCGTCTTCTTCGATCCTGGTCATCCCTACACGCGCGCCTTGTTGAGCGCAGTGCCGACAATTGAAGAACGCCGTTATAACGCCGAAGAATGTCTGCTTGAGGGTGAGCCGCCAAGCCCGATCGGCATCCCGCCAGGCTGTAGTTTTATGGCGCGATGCCCGCTCGCGATGGAGCAATGCGTTAAAGATGAACCATCTCTTGAAGCCCGCAAGCGCGGCGTGAGTGCGTGTTTTAGAGCCAATGATTCCGATCAGGAACTTGTCGAGGCCGCGCGCCAAAACAAGGAGCTGCGTGCCCGGCTTTTCGGTGGGACGCCCCTCTGAGGTCGGTGAGACGGCTGTTTTATTTGGGCAACACTTATCTGAATCACGTTCAGTTTGTCTGACAGTAGGCTTGCGATGCGCAGGGGCTCTGCGGCACGCGGGTTGTGCAAGGGCAGGGGCCTAACTTGCTGAATTCTGTCGCCTTTCGCCTCGACTTCATCTGGTCCGCAAACCATACTCCGGCGCGCCATGCATCCGCCTTCCATCTCCTGCTCCGCCAATCAGCACGCTTTTAGCGGCATGACGCGTTGAGTTCCAATCGATGTTAGAGAGCGCCGTCTTTTGGGGGGCGGGCTGTGCGGTTGTTTGGGGATTCTCGGATTACTTTGCGCGTCTTGCCGGCCGTTCAGTTGGTGCAATGGCGGCGACATTCGCGGTGATGGCAGTTGGCGCCGTCCTGATCGCTGCCATCATGCTTGTGATGGGGGAGGCGATAGATTGGCGGCTGGACGGCTTGCACTGGCTACTGGCCATCGGCGCAGGCACGACGATCGGCGCGATGTTGTTTTTCTATGCCGTCACGCATGGGCCGCTATCACTCGCTGCGCCCATGGTCGCGAGTTATCCGGCGGTGGCGGTGCCGATATCCGTTGCGCTCGGCGCCCGGCCGGGGCCGATAATTTGGGCCGCGATGGTTATCACCTTGGCCGGCATCTGGCTGGTGGCGCGAACTGTCTCGGCCAACGGCGGAAACAGTGAGGCAAAAGAATATACCCCCGCCGCCATCCGCAGAACGATCATTTTTTCGCTTGCCGCCGCCAGTATTTTTGCGGCCTCGCTCACCGCGGCGGACAACGCCATTCAAATGTACGGCGCATTGCAGACTGTCTTAGTGGTGCGCCTAACGGGCGCCTTCGTGCTTATGATTGTGGTGTTTGGTCGGCGTCGAGACCGGGCGCGCTTCCCGTTTCGCGCCTGGCCGGTGCTGGTGGCATTCGGTGTGCTCGATACACTTGGCCACCTGTTTCTGTTTTTTGGCATCGATACAGCGCACGGCGAATACGCCATAGTCGCCAGCGTCGCGTATACCGCTGTCACCGTGTTGCTCGCGCGCGTTTTTCTGCGCGAGCCGGTGTCGCCGCTGCAGTGGGCTGGCGTCGGGTTGACGGTGGGCGGCGTTGCCATCCTCGGAGCGTTCGGCTAAAGGCCAGTCCGAGGGTTCTTAATCTGTGCGGCTGGTGACCTCAAGCAAGTGGTAGCCGAACTGAGTTTTCACCGGCCCCTGAACTTCATTCACCGGCGCAGAAAACACGACAGTGTCGAATTCCTTGACCATCTGGCCCGGGCCAAATTCGCCGAGTTCGCCGCCCTTGCTGCTGGACGGGCAGGTCGAATGTTCGAGCGCCACTTCGGCGAAGTCCTCGCCGCCGGCGATTTTCGTCTTGAGCTCTTCGCAAAGAGCTTCGCTTTCAACCAATATGTGCCGTGCGCTGGCTTGAGCCATTGGGAGCCTCCGTATGATTTCCAGTTGGTGATTCGCAGATTGCGGTGCCTGCCCTGCACGGACAGGCGGCGCAACATAACCGCTGAGAGCCGGCGTGAAAAGAGCTGGTGTCTAAAGGGTTTGGTCTTCGGCTCGTGGTTGGATGTCGACATCCGCGATGTACGGCAAATAACACACTCAGCTGCCAACAGCACGCCACCCGCTGCTCCTACAGGAATCACCCCTTGTCGGTTGCGGAGTTTAGTTGAGGAGCATTGCACATTTCTTAGGGGCACCATCTAGCAAAACAGTCCCGCACCAGATTCGGCGCGCCAGATGCTCGGACCTATTTCAACTTTGCAGGCCTATGCTGTGTTTTATCGCCCGGCCAACGCGAAATAAAAGCTGGTGCAGTATATGTTGCAGGCCTGGTCAGGCAGTGCGCCGGATCAGGAACGAGAAGACTCCGCCGTCTTCGTTCGATTCGAGCAGTTGGTTGCCCGTTTGGCGGCAGAAGGCGGCGAAATCCTTTACCGCGCCCGGGTCAGTCGCAAGGACTTCCAGGGTGCCGCCGGTGGGGATGCTGCCGAGCGCTTTTTTAGCCTTGAGAACCGGTAGCGGGCAGTTGAGGCCCTTGGCGTTGAGGGTTTGGTCGGCCATTGGAGGGTCTCCGATATGCCGGCGAATAGCCGACAGGCTCAAATGAATAGATTGATATCGGATTTGAGCGCGGTTTCGATATAGGTTGCGGCACCGCCCAGTTCCGGCCCGTCGATCAGATCGTCGAGCTCGTATTCGAATAGGTCCATGCTCATCTGGCAGGCGATCATTTTGACGTCGGATTCGACCGCGGCGTCCCGCAATTCCTCGATCGACGCCACGCCTTTCTTATCGATCAATTTCTTCATCATGCCCGTGACCACGCCGTCGGCGCCGGGCAGCATGCTCATCATGTTGGGCAATCCCAAATGCATGCCCATCATCGGCATTTTCATGCCCGGATTGCCGAGTGTGGAGACGCCCAGGTCGAGTTTCTTGTGCAGCAGGTTGAGGCCATAGAAGGTGAAGAACATCGAAACGTTGAGTCCCATCGCGGCCGCAGTGGTCGCGAGGATAAGCGGCGGATAGCCCCAATCCAGTGTGCCCTTAGTCACGATCAGAGACATGCTCTTCGAATTATCAATTCGATCGCCGCTCGTTACTTCGTCCTTCATGTGCCTCACTCCTCGCGGTGGAGAGCGCCTCAAGGCGCTCTCCAGCAGTTCGTTTTGTATTAAATTAATAAATACCAATAATAATTTTGATGGATTGGCATTTTACCTAGTCAAGCTACGTAACCTATCTCAAGCGCCCAGAAATACGAAGAGGGCACTTGATGACGCGCCCCTCGCGGTGAATCTAACTGGCTCACGCCGTTTCCGGATTAGTTAGCCCGTCGTTTCTCCAAACATCGCCATCCGCCAAACTCCGCCAAATTATGGCAGTCCGAAGTCTTTGTAGTAATCTCGCGCGTATGACAATCAGGCATGCACAGCACGGCACAGGCGGTGATAGCAGCGGGGCGGGGTTTCTTGCCTGGCTCGAAGAGAACAATCGGCGTTTTCCCGACAAAATATTTATTGAAAGCATCGATCAAGGAAAATCGATTAGCCATGGCGCGATGTATCATGTGTCCCGCCAAATCGCTCAATTTCTGGCCGCGCGAAATATCATGGCCAATGACCGGGTGGCGCTTTTAGCCGGGAATTCGCTTGAGCATCTCGCGGTGTATTTTGGTGTGCTGGCCTATGGCGCCACCATTTGCACCATCAATATCGAAATGAACCGCGCCCATTTCAGCGATATCCTCGCCGCCGTCGACGCACGCCTGCTACTCTTTGAAGACGGCCTTGATATTGCCAGCCTTGTCGAACAGAATTCCGGTGAATGGCAAGCGCTCGGCGATTGGCGTGCGGCCGGCGGTAGCGGCTTCTTCGCCGAAATCGCGGGATGTTCGGGTGACGGTGATATCCCGCCCGTCAACTTACCTTCGGATGTGGCTTCGATTTTCTACACATCCGGAACCGAGGCCGCACCCAAAGGCATCGTTTGCAGCTACGCGGAGCTGATCGCCAATGTCGTGCCCACGGCGACTGCGTTTGGCCTGACGGCGGAAGATCGGGTACTTGATTTCCGCTCCTATAACTGGGTGTCGGCGCAGGTGCTGAGCGCTCTCGGACCGCTATGCCAAGGCGCCACGCTTCTTCTCGCACGCAAATTTTCACAAAGCCGGTATTTTGATTGGCTCCGTGACTACGGCGCCACTATCGCCGCCGGCAATCCCACAACTATCAACATGCTCAACAACCGCCCCCATGCTGTGACGGCTAAAGATCTGCCGAACCTACGCTATATTTTTTCCAGTTCTGCGCCGCTCCTACGCAAGGATTGGACCGCCTTCGAAGAGCGATACCGCATTCCCATCGCCCAGGGCTTCGGCGCGAGCGAGATGATGTGGATCGCAGGAAGCGACGAACACAGCCGTCGTTTTGGCAGTGTGGGCAAGCCGCTCGCCTATCAAAATCTGAAGATCGTCGATGCCAACGGCGCCAACCTACTCGAGGGCGAGACCGGCGCCGTAGAGGTCGGGCGCGGAGAAAACGCGGAATATCTCTATCTCACGCCCGGCGGCAAGATTGAGACTCATGCCAAGGGCCGCATCCGCACGGGCGACCTCGGCCATCTCGATAGTGATGGTTATCTCTATCTCACCGGACGCAGCAAGGAAGTCATTATCCGCGGCGGCGTCAATATTTCGCCAGTCGAGATTAACAATACCGTGATGGAAATGCCGGGCATTGCTGAAGCCGCAGCAATTGGCGTGCCCGACGATATTCATGGAGAGGCCGTTGTCGTCTTCGCCGTGCGGCTCCCCGGTGCCGAACTCTCGACCGAGGAAATATTGGATCATTGCCGCGCCAAGCTAGCTCCAGCCAAGTTGCCACGCGAGATCATCTTTCGCGAATCTCTGCCCAAGACGGCGCGCGGTAAGATGGATCGCCGCGCGTTGACCGAGATCTGGCAGGCGGAGCGCTAGCTCAACTCCATCGCCGCCCTGTGATAATATTGACATCATCGAATCCCGCGCCGACTGACAGCCTGCGCGCATCGTCAAATCGGGAGGATGGTTGTGGAGGTGGGCGGGCGTACATCAACCCAAACGTCGGGAGATACATCCGTCGAGGCTAATATTCAGGAATTAGGATTTTTTAAAAATCTTGATTTTGCTTACGGCCGCCTGTGACTTGGTTCACTCGAATTTGAATTCACAATTTTTTTGAGCCAATATATGGGTAGGTTCGACTCACATCATTTGATGGGTCCTACGCTACTTATGAGGTTGGCCAAATGGATTTTCGCCTGATTCGCCGTCTCGTCGGCGAGAAGCTGAGGGACCGATCTACATATGTCGTCGCCCTAGTCGTCGGCACCTTGATCAATCTTTATGGTCAACTTCTGGTGCCGTGGCTGCGGGGTCTTGGCAACCCGTTCGATTTGCTGGCGGTGGAATTCAGTGACCGCTTGGGCCTGGCTATATTGTCGATTTTTCTTGCTTACGCTTTTCCGGTTTGCGTCGGTATCTATTCCTCTGTCGCCACGCGCTATAAGACGCGGCGTTTCGAATCCGTGGCGGATTTCCCCGACCGCAAGCCCGATCCGGTATTCCGCGTGGCGCGCGACGGCAAAATTGTCGAGCTCGGTGCGGCGACGCGTGAACTGTTCGAAATTTACGATGTCGTCATGGCGCAGCAAATTCTCGGCGAAAAGATATGGTCAGAAATCATCGTCATGGACGGGCCGGGCAATAGCGGCATGGTCTTTTTCGCGGCCGAAGGCGCCTCTTATATCGTCTCGCATGCGCCCACCAATGACGATCAGATCAACGTCTATCTGACGCGCCTGCCGGCATAGGCCTGCGCCGGCGATGCGCTACTCCGGTTCAGGCAGCCGCCGTTCGATTTCTTCCTGAATTCGTTTTAGTTCCTCTATCGCTTCCCGGATGTTGCGACTATCCTCAATATTGACCTCGACATGCTCGCCGACATGCTTCATCGACATGCCGGGTGCGTCTGCGCCCTTGAGGTTGTCGAGGCGATATACCGGAACTGGCCGAATGAACCCTTTCGGGGTGATTTCGCTGACATACGTGCAATCCGCAACATCGCCGATGAGCAGACGGGTGGATTCTGAAATATAAATGGTGTCTGGCTCAGCCGCCGCTTCCAGCCGGGCGGCTAGGTTCACCGGACTGCCGAGAACGGTGTATTCGAGCCGGTGGTCCGAGCCGAAATTGCCCACCGTGCAAAAGCCAGAATTGATCCCCATGCGCACACGGAGCGGCTTGGAAATTCCCTGAGCCTGATAGATCTTTTGCAACTCGACCATCCGCTCGCGCATACGAACCGCCATCTCAACGCATTTGATGGCGTCTTTCTGGTCGCCCTCGGTCTCGGGGTCGCCGAAAAATATCAGGATGGCATCGCCTATAAATTTGTCGATGGTGCCGCCGAATTCGATGGCGATGTTGGACATTTCGCTGAGATAACTGTTGATCAGATAGGCTAGTTTTTCAGGTTCCATACCGTCGCTGATAGCGGTAAAGCCCTCGATATCCGAGAAAAAGATGGTGAGGCTTTTGCGCGCGAAACTCTCTTTAGTGCCGGAGGAATCAGCAAATATTGAGCTGTAGATTTGCGGCGAGAGATATTTGGCCAAGCGATTGGCCAGGGTTTCCAGCTCGCGGGTTTTCTCGGCGATGATCTCGCTGTCGCGAAGTTTTTCTTCCAGCAGCTTCTCACGTTCTTTCCTGAGCTCGAACTCCGCCGTGCGGTCGACAAACTGCCCCTGGACGCCGTTGAGATAGGAAAAATTATTGTCCGTCGTGCGTGTTGAAAGCAGCGAAAAAACGCGCTCCTCGCCATCGATCACGAGCAATATCTGCGGAATGAGGACGCGGCCATCAACCTCAAGTTTATCCGAGAAGGAGCGGATATCCTCGGATGCCACCCCGAGCTGTTCGAGAACGTCGGGGAAATAGGCGTTCGAAACATTTCCGAGCACCGGAAAAAAAGACCGGAAATTCTTATTCACTTTGAGAATGCGTAAACCCGGGTCGGCGAAATACGCCGCGGTGATGGCATTGCTGAAATTGAAGAAACTGAGATCGATCATGTTGCCACGATCGAAAAACTCCTCAATCTGCATCGGCTCTCCTTCTTCTTACCTTGGCCTTGGCAAGGCCCCCATCCGGTAACGGATCAGGAGTTTAAAAGGGCTGGGCTGGGAAGTCTATTCAAGGAAAAAATGAAGGAATTCAAGTAGTTTCGAAGTGCGACATGAAGTTTTCATCGTCAACATGCCGTTGTCGCTTATGGAACAAATCAGCGCCGCAAAGTTCGCTTGCAGTAATTAAGGTTAAGTAATTAAAAATATAGTATCGTGTGCAACAATACTATTTTTAATATAAACACGTGATTGACATCACTTAATACAGTATTAAAAAAATATATATTCTCAGTGCAACGCTGAATTATACAAATTTCCTGAACCGCACGGAGGCAACGATGATGACCATGACAGCACCCGGTTTGAATGAAATGATCTTGGCTTGCGAAGAAGGTTTGGCGCGTGTGCTGGCGGAATATAGTCCGGACACCGGTGGGCTGAGCATGTGTGACGCCTGCGGCGACGAATTGGTTGCCAACTACATTCCGCTTGGTTTGAGCAACGGTGCTGGAGAGCCAGTATGGGTCCATATCGGGCCGTGCCACCAGCAGTTTGTTGACAATCGCCGCTTGGCGGCGGAACGCAACCTTGGCTTCGGTGATTGAACAATTGGCGAGTGCGTCGCCGGATCGCTAACCCGTTGCCGCGATCACGTATTTTGAATTAAACGGTGGTTAGAAAACTCTGCCCATTCGTAGGGGCGGGGTCATGATTCGCCGATATGTATTTCATCCTCGCGGGCAATCTCACCCGTCGAGTGATGCATCGCGCGTTTCATACCCACTTGATCGTAGAGTTTGATCGCTTCGCGGTATTCCCTTTCTTCCGAAGATATCTGGAAGATATGCCAGAGTAGCCACAGGGCCACGAGGACGACCACCATCAGCCATTCCAAGCCCACGCCGGGATACAACGGCCCAATATCTTGCGGGTTGCTGTAAGAATTTAATCCTGTAGACATTGTGTCCTCCCTTAGTCCTTGGCGTAGGTGCGTTCGATGGATTCGAACTCGGTTTCCTGGGGTGCATTATAAGGATAGGCATCTCCCAGATCGTGCGTATCCAGACCCGCCAGTTCCACTTTCTCGGGAACGCGCAGCATATTGAATGCTTTGAGCACGCGGGCAAGGATGTAGCAGGGTATAAATCCGAGCACCCAGAACATGATGATTGCGCCGATGAAGTTGCCGAGCGGGTTGATCATCGGTTTGCCTTCATCGGTATTGAACATACCGATTGAGACTTCGCGCGCACTGTAATCGCCGTACATCGGGTCGGCTGCTGGATAACCCCATAGCATGAAGCCGGCCGCGACCACGCCGAAGAAACCGGCATAGCCATGTACCGCGATGGCGCCCACGGCATCGTCGATCTTGAAGCGCTTTTCAACCCAATGATGAATGATGTACATGAAGACAACGCCGACGCCGCCGATCACAAAAGCCTGAATCGGATGGTAAAGGTCGTTGCCCGCCGAAGCCGCGATAATGCCGCCCAGGCCGCCCGAATAAGTCCAGAAGGGATTGCCTTTGCTGACCAAATAGGCAGACATCAGGCCGCCCGAGAAGGACAATAGGAAATTCAAGGTAATGCCGGACAACGTCGTCGGCATTAGATAAATGTTGGTCGCTGAGAAGAACGAACCATCGCCGCTAAGATCCAGGATCGGGGCATTGCAGGCCGCGTAGAAGCCCCAGAACCCAGTGAATATAAGGAACAGCCCAACTGTCACCAGCCAGGGATTATGTGGCTTGATCGTGCGGACCTCGCCGTTCGGCCCAAACTTACCGATGCGCGGGCCGAGTACCAAGACGATAGCGAGCGCCGAGCCGCCGGCGATCGCGTGGACGACACCGGACGCATAGGCATCGTGATAGCCCAAAATCTGCACCATCCAGCCGCCCGGATGCCAGCCCCATGCGGCATCGAGAATCCAGGTGACGGAGCCGATGAGGACGGCAAAGATGAGGAAAGCGCTGGTCTTGATACGCTCGATCACCGCGCCGGAGACAATTGACGCCGTGGTCCAGGAGAACAGAAGGAAGGCAGCCCAGAACACGCCAAATAAATGATCCTGCATGTTCGGGCCCATTTCTGCGGCCCACGGCAGAGCCCAGGGCGCGTCTGAAAACCCGCCGGAAGCGAATGGCACATTGGGGAGAGCGAAATAGATCCACCAGCCGAAGAGATAGAATGTCACCGTTACCAGCGGTATCAACATGGTGTTCTTCATCAAGGTATGAAGAACATTCTTCCGCCGGGATGCGCCGACCTCGTAGGTGCAGAACCCAGCGTGAATCAGAAACATCAAAACCACCGTGATCCAGTAATAGGTCTCGGTGAAAATGGTTGTTAAGGCTGTTACCGGATCGCCCATTGGAACCTCCCCTAGTCAAAACCCCCAGCGCACGACTTCGCGATTTTCGCTATATAATTTTATCAAACCTTATTCGCGCTGGGGGAATAGTGCGTTCCATTATTTTTGATGTCCAGAATTTATTTCTCAGTGATCGAGCGCGTCGGCGCTAAAATATAATTTGTCCGGACCAATATTTTTCTTAACCAGCCTACCAAATAGGACATGAGCACTATTCGTGATGCCGTCACGTATTCAAAGTTGCCGGTATACGCGATCCTCCGCCGCGATTGCCTGGCTGATCGCATAGTTTTAATGATGACGTCATGGTGCTGGGAATTAGGAAATAAAAATGGATTGCAGTAAATGCGGGGCGGCGAATAAGGCCGGGCGTCGCTTTTGCGCGAAATGCGGTGAGCCGCTTGAACGCAACTGTGCTGCGTGCGGTTTTGCAAACGAGGCGGCGGACGAGTTTTGCGGCGGGTGCGGCGCCGCCTTAAACGCTCCTACCACAGCCTCAGATTTCATGCCGTCTGCCGCCGAACCTCTGCCTGCTGCGGACCCTGCGCCCGTGGCAGGGGAGCGCCGCCAGGTGACGGTTCTGTTCGCGGATCTCGCCGGTTTTACAAAATTCAGCAGCGAACGGGATCCTGAAGAAACCCACCGCATTCTCAGTCGCTTTTTCGAAACCGTGGACGGCATTGTCGATTCCTTCGGCGGCTCCATTGACAAACATATGGGCGATTCCGTCATGGCACTTTTTGGCGCGCCGATTGCCCATGGCAACGATCCTGAGAGGGCGGTTGGCGCGGCGCTCGCCATCCATGACGCAATGGCCGGCTTGAGCGGCGAGATGAATTTGACGCTCAGGGTTCATGCCGGCGTCGCCAGCGGCCAGGTCATGGCAAGCGGCCTGGGCAGTCAAAGCCACAGTGAATATACCGTGCTTGGCGATTCGGTAAATTTAGCGTCGCGGCTGATGGGCCTCGCTGGCGAGGGCGAAACCGTGATCTCTCCAGCAGTGCAAAGCGCCTTGCCGCGCGGCGCCGCGCTTGAGGATCTCGGTGAAACGGAAGTGCGCGGTCTTGAACAACCAGTGCGATTGTGGCGCGCCCTCAGTTTGGCCGGCGACAATTTACCCGGCGAAGCGCTGCCCTTCGTCGGTCGCCGAGCGGAACTCAGGCAATTTCACGGCGTGCTCGAATCCTTGGCCGAAAGTGGCACGGGGCAGGTGGTGTACCTGCGTGGCGAAGGCGGCATCGGTAAAAGCCGCTTGGTCGACCAGTTTGCTGCCGTGGCGGCGGACCACGGCTTCAGTAGGTATCGCGGTCTTATTCTAGATTTTGGAGTGGGCAGGGGGCGAGAGCCAATCGCCGATCTAATTAGCGAATTATTGGATCTGTCGAGTGAGGCCGACGGCGAGGCGCGAACTGCCGCAGTCGAACAAGCAATTGCTGGAGGATTGGTTGATGCTGGCGAGCGCATCTTTCTCTATGACCTTTTGAACATTCCGCAGAGCGCCGAAATGCGGGTGATCTTTGACGCCATGGAAAATGAGAACCGCAACCTCCGCAAGCAGGAATGCGTTGCCGCCCTGTTTGCTGGTGCTGCACGGACGCGGCCGCTTTTGCTCATCGTCGAGGACGTGCATTGGGCGCATGGCCGGACGATCGACCATCTCGCGAGTCTGGCACGCCTCGCTGGTGAGCGTCCCATTATTCTGCTGATGAGCTCGCGCATCGAGGGCGACCCGCTGGACTCGATATGGCGCTACAGCGCCGGAGCATCGCCCTTTACGACCATCGATCTCATGCCGTTTCGCACCGAAGAGGCAATGCAGATCGCCGAGGGATTTACAGATGTCACCGAGGCTTTCGCCAAACAATGCGTCGCCCGGGCCGAAGGCAATCCATTGTTTCTCGACCAGCTTCTCAGGAGCACTATCGGCCGCGATCATGAGACGGTGCCCGGTTCCGTGCAGAGCATCGTTCTGGCGCGCGTCGATCTGCTCTCGCCGGAGGACAAGCGAGCGCTCCAGGCCGCGACGGTACTCGGCCAGCTATTTTCACTGGATGTCCTGCGCCGTCTGCTCAAGATGCCGAGTTACGATTGCGCGGCACTGGTGAAAAACCATCTGGTGCGTGCCGCTGGAGAGGATTTTATCTTTGCGCATGCGCTCATCTGGGAGAGCGTCTATGCATCTCTTCTCCATTCGCATCGGAGCGAACTTCACCTGGTTGCCGCCGAATGGTTTACCGCACGCGATCTTAGTCTTCACGCCGAGCATCTTGGCCGTGCTGGAGATGACCGCGCACCCGCCGCTTATCTCGAAGCGGCGCGCGTGAAAAGCCGGCGCTTCCATTTTGAGAGTGCCTTGGAGCTGGTGCAAAGCGGCCTCGCCCTAGCAGGCGCAGCGGCTGAAAGCCATGCGCTGCTGATGCTGAAGGGCGAATGCACTCGATAAATGGGACATGCCGGCGAGTCTACTGCTATCTACAGAGCCGCACTAGACGCCGCGCAGGATGGGCCGGCGCGTTGCCGCGCCTTAATCGGCCTGGCGGCGGGAATGCGCGTCACCGATGATTTCGACGGCGCATTTGAGGCGCTCGATCAAGCGCAAGCCATCGCTGAATCCGAAGCGCTGAATTTGGAACGCTCGCAAGTGCATTACTATCGCGGTAATTTGTATTTTCCTCTTGGCGAGATTGAGGGCTGCTTGAAGGAGCATGAACAGGCGCTTGCCCACGCCCAGCTCGCGGCTTCTCCCGAGGATGAGGCGCGCGCTCTAAGCGGCCTCGGCGATGCTTTCTATTCGAGTGGGCGTATGATCACCGCGCTCGATTATTTTCGCCGCTGCATCGATCTTTGCCATCAACATGGCTATGGCCGCATCGCCGTCGGCAATCAATACATGGTGGCCTGGGGTCGGTTTTATCTCAATGATGTCTCCGGCGCTCTGGCAGATGCCCTGGACGCCATCGCATCTGCCGAGCGCATTGGCCACCAACGTGCCGAAATGGTGGCCCGCCTGACGGCCGGGCGCGTGCTGGTGGAAAGCGGCGATGTTGCCGCCGCTGAGCCACACATCCGGCGCGGTCTGGAATTGGCTGAATCGCTCGGCGCCAGCCGGTTCAAGCCGTTTCAGCTGATCTATATCGCGCGCATCCGCCATGCCCGCGGCGCGCCGGCCGATGAGAGCGTTGACTTGATGCACCAAGCTTTGGAATTGGCGCACCAAACTGGTGCCGGATTCCTCGCCGCTTGGGTGCTCGGCACATTGGCCTTGGTCAGCAATGATGCCGAAGAAGCCGCGGTCGCGCTACGCGACGGCGAGGCACTATTGGCAAAAGGATGTGTCGGCCACAATTACTATGCCTTCTACCGTAGCGCCATCGAGGTCGCGCTCCGGCGCGAAGATTGGCACGAGGTGGATCGCTATGCTGACGCTCTAATGGCTTATGCCTCTGAGGAGCCGTTGCCGTGGTCCGAATTTCTTAGCGCGCGTGGTCATGCCCTGGCCGCTTATGGCCGCGGCGAGCATGGCGAGGAGATCGTGCGCGAACTCGCGCGCTTGCGAGACGGCGCGCGGCAAGCCGGACTTCTGGCACCCTTGACCGCAATTCAACAGGCGCTCGATGGGCTCAGCGAGCATAGCGGATATTGAGAAAATTTGCTGCGAATACTAGCGCCGCGCCCCCCAGTACCCAGGGATTGAGCTCTTCGCCATAGAAGAAAAATCCGACGGCAACGATCAGCGGCAGGCGTAGGAAATCAAGCGGCACCACCAGCATGGCATCGCCGTGTTGGAAGGCGCGCGCCATGCAGTAATGCGCGCACAGGCCGCTTAATCCTACCGCGACGATCCACGGCCACAACGAGGAACTTGGCCAAATCCACCCGTCAACGGAAAAGGCGAGGGAAAGGGGAAGTTGCACGACGGTCATATAGACCAGGATGGTGAGCGGCGATTCCGTGTCCGTCAGGCTTTTCACCATCGTGTAGGAAGCGGCGTAGGCGACGGCCGCGCCGAGCACAGCGAAGGCGGCGGGATGGATTGCTTCGACACCTGGCCGAGTGATCAACAAAATGCCGCCAAAGCCGAGCGCGATAGCCACGAGACGTGGCGCCGTCAATCGTTCTTTGAGGAACAGGAAGGCGAGCACCGCGGTCCAAATCGGCGTCGTGAATTCGAGTGCAAAGACTTCCGCTAGGGAAATCACTCCAACGGCGTAAAACCAGCCATATTGCCCGGCGAAATTGAACAGGTTGCGCCAAATTTGTGCGCCCAGACGTTTCGTCCGGACGTGGCCCCAGCCCTGAAAAAATAGCAACGGGAGGATGGCAACGCCAGCCGACAGGCTGCGCCAGAATAGGGTTTGGAAGGTGCTTAACTCGCCGCTCAATTCGCGCCCGCAGACGCCCATCAGGGCAAAAGAAAGCACCGTGCCGCCCATCCACAAAGCGGCTTTGACCGGCGGCGGTAGGGCGCGAAGCGCTGCGCTTATCATGGGTTTTTCAGAAAAACTGCGCGCCGAGGCGCGGGAACAGTCCCGCGAGCCGCCGAAGGCTCAACTCAAAGGATCGTAATACGTCTGATATTAGCTTCAACTTTTCGATGTTCGGGAAAGCTAAGACCGCTAAGCTGGTTAAATATCTAAGGCCGCAGATATTGAGGCTGCGGCAATAGCGTGAAATTCTGCCGTCAGGCCGCCGAGATGCCCGCGCCTGAGCGCCATTCGGTAGTTTGCTTGCATTTAGGGCAGATTCGCTCGCCGGTCCATTCGCTAAGGAATTTCTCTCCGCATTTCAGACAGTTACGTTTCTTGTTCTGGTATTCGCGGGACGGCTTCGGCTTCCTGTGATAGGACGGGGGCATATATTTTCTCTTATTTGATCGTATGAGAGTGGTTCATGCGGCCGGACATCAAAATCGGGCCGGAATGGTTATATACAGACTCTTGAGAAAAATATCAGCCAATGAATCGAAATTTTTGCAATAAAAACAAAATTAATTCGCGGTAGGCCCTTCTCAGCGCCTGGATAAAGGGCTATTTGAGGCGTCAGAGCTCTTCATTAACCGGGAATGGCCAGCATGACTCAGACATTCGACATAAATATTGATTGCGGCGAGAGTTTTGGCAATTGGGTCATGGGTGCGGACGAAGCGCTTATGCCCTATGTCACGACCGCCAATCTGGCCTGCGGGTTCCATGCTGGTGATCCGATGATCATGGTCGAGACGGTGCGCCTAGCCCGGCAACATGGGGTTGCTGTTGGCGCCCATCCTGGCCTGCCGGATCTGCGCGGTTTTGGGCGCCGCGCGATGGCGCTTTCGCCGGACGAAATCTATGCTGATACGCTCTATCAGGCGGGCGCCCTGCGGGCCATTTTGCTCGCGCACGGCATGGAATTACACCACGTCAAGCCGCATGGCGCGCTGTATTCGATGTTAAGTGTCAGTGAACCGCTCAGTGAAGCATTTGCTCGCGCCGTGATCGAGGTTTGCCCGCAGCCGATGATTTATTTTCCCGCGCCAGCCGAGAAACACGCCGTGACGCGCATCGCCGCTGACATGGGGATCGACGTGGTGACCGAGCTTTATTTCGATCTGTCCTATGACGATGACGGCGGACTTATCCTCAAACGCGCCAACGATGGTGCTGACTTGGCCGATACAAAAAAGCGTCTCGCCCGTTTTCTAGAGCGCGGCGAAGTCCTCAGTGTGAACGGCAACGCGGTCCCGATGACCGCGCGCAGCATTTGTTTGCATGGCGATGGTCCCAACGCGGTAGATTTGGCGCGCACCATTGCCGACGGGCTGGCGGCAGCCAAGTTTGAGCTTTCGCCGCTCGTCCCGGCGCCCGCCAAGACCGGCCAAGCGGCACAATAGGGTGCACCGGCCCAGCCAGGTCGCCATCGTTTGACCGTCCCGGCGGATGACGCCACGGTCGTTTTGTCGCGGGCTTCGCGCCGGCGCAATGTGTTGTTGTTGGCGCTTTGCCAAGCTTTTTTTATGACCTCGACGTCGGCGATCGTGACCTCGGCCGCGCTGATTGGCCACAATCTTTCAGACGATAAGGCGCTGGCGACCTTGCCACTCGCCATGCAATTCGTCGCGGTGATGGTGGTAACAGCGCCGGCCTCGTTTCTTATGAAGCGCATCGGACGACGTGACGGCTTTACGGTTGGTCTATGTATTGGCCTGGTGGGTGTCGCCCTTGCAGTCATCGCCATCCGAGATTCCGATTTCGTACTTTTTTGCGCTGCGAGCTTGCTTGTCGGCGCGTTTAACGGATTTGGCCAATATTACCGGTTTGCCGCCGCCGACACAGCGGAAGAAGCCTTCAAAAGCCGCGCCATCTCCCTTGTGATGGCGGGCGGCGTGATCGCATCCGTCGGCCCGTTGCTGGCTAATTATTCAAAGGATTTGCTTCCTGACGATGTCTTCGCCGGAGTCTATGTCATGGTCGCGGTTCTCTATGTCGCCAGCCTGCTGACCCTGCGCTTTATCGTTATTCCCCGCCCCACCGCGGCAGAACGCGCCAGCGGTGGGCGACCACTTCACATAATCATGCGCCAGCCGGTATTCATCGTCGCGGCCCTGGGCGGCATGGTCGGCTATATGTTGATGTCGCTCCTGATGTCCGCCACGCCGCTTGCCATGCTTGGCGCCGGGCACGGATTTTTTGACACGGCGCAAGTTATCCAGTGGCACGTCTTCGCCATGTTCGCGCCGGCTTTCTTCACCGGCCATTTGATCCGGCGGTTCGGCACAACCAGCATCATGAGCGCCGGCGCCGTGCTGATCGCTGCCTGCGTCGTAATCAATTTGGCGGGTGTCGATCTCGCTTATTTTTGGGTCGGCGGCATGGCGCTTGGTGTCGGCTGGTGTTTTTTGTTTGTTGGCGCCACGACGCTTGTCACCGAAGCCTATAGCCCTGCCGAAAAAGCCAAAACCCAGGCAGCCAACGATTTTTTGGTTTTTGGCACGGTGGCGTGCGCCGCCCTACTATCGGGTGTGCTGCATGAATGGATCGGGTGGCATGTGATGAATTATATCGCCCTGCCTTTCCTTGGCGTGGTCCTGATCGCCCTCTTTACGATGCTGCATGTGCGCCGCCGCGGCGCGGCCCTGGCGGATTGATTCACAACCATGCTAATTAGGCCGACAGCATTCACGGTTGGCGTGTAGGGAGAGAAGGGCCATGAATTCCGGAGCTAAAGTCGCTCTTGTCACCGGCGCCGGTAGCGGCATCGGCAAGTACGCCGCGTTAGCGCTGCTTGGCGAGGGGTATTCACTGGTGCTTGCTGGGCGCCGCCTGACGCGCCTCGAGGAGACTTTGGCGGCGGCCGGCGCTGATGCGGCGCGAGCACTGGCGGTGGAAACCGATGTCGGAGACCCAAAGTCGGTCGCGGCGCTGTTCGCTGCCGCCAAGGAGCGCTTTGGCCGCCTTGATCTGCTGTTCAACAATGCCGGCACCGGCGCGCCCGGCATCGGCCTCGAGGAATTGACCCCTGAACAATGGCAGACCGTGGTCAACGCCAACCTCAGCGGCGCTTTTTATTGCACTCAAGAAGCCTTCCGCATGATGAAGAGCCAACAGCCGATGGGCGGGCGAATCATCAATAACGGCTCGGTATCAGCCACCACACCTCGGCCCAACTCAGCGCCCTACACGGCCACCAAACACGCCATCACCGGCCTCACAAAATGCACTTCGTTGGACGGGCGCAAATACGATATCGCCTGCGGTCAGATCGACATTGGCAATGCCTCGACGGAGATGACCCAGCGCATGTCGCAGGGCGTGCCACAGGCGAACGGCGAAATTGCCAACGAGCCGGTAATGGATGTCGATAACGTCTCGCGCGCCATTTTGTATATGGCCAGCCTGCCGCTCGACGCCAACGTTCAGTTTCTCACTGTCATGGCTACCAAGATGCCTTTTGTCGGCAGAGGCTAGATAGAGGTTAGGCAGAGATTAAGCGGAGATTAGGGCTCCGCCGTTTCCGGCTCCTTATCGCCGATTTCATCTAGCCGTTCGATGGCGTCGATCAAAAGACCGATACGCTCTTGTTCGGTCTTGAGGCGAGATTTCAACGTGTCGCATTTTCGCCGGATAGCGTGGTCGGCGTCCTGAAGTGGTTGCAACCGCTTCAGGGCTCTGGTGGCATCGATCAGCGAAGTCTGGTGTTTGCGCAGCGCCTCCTGCGGGTCTGAGTCCGTGCCGAGCTGGACGACGGAGCGATATTCGACCTCTCCGCGATAATCAAACGCCTCGACGATTTCGTAACAAATTTTCCCACCGATCAATTTACGCCGCACCTGCATGGCGCAACCTATCGCGTTCCACGGACGGGTCAAATGCCTAGCTAGGGAGTTGGCGACGACTTGTGCCTTGCGCTATGTTGGCCGCGCCCCGTTGGGCAAAATTAGAATTAACAGGTGGAACGGTATGAGACGCAGCACTGAAAGAATTTTAACCACCCATGTAGGCAGTCTGCCGCGTCCCGATGACGTGATGGATTTCCTCGTCACCAAAGATGCCGGCGAACCTTACGACCATGCCGCCTACGATGCCTGCATGCGCCGTGCCGTGCACGACGTCGTCGCCGAGCAGGTTGCGCTCGGCATTGATGTGGTGAGCGACGGCGAAGCCAGCAAGCCGGGCTATGCGACCTATATCCAGGACCGTCTTACCGGCTTCTCCGGGGAGAGCCCGCCGATCCATTTTGCCGATCTTGCCGGTTTCCCAAAATACCGCGTGCGTATGGGCCAGGCAGCAGCGGTGCGCCGCGTGGTTCGCGCGCGCTGCACCGGCCCGGTGGCTGTGGGCGACACTTTGGCGCTGGAAACGGATCTGGAAAATTTCCGCGACGCGCTGGACGCGGCGGGAGCGCAGGAAGGCTTTCTCAACGCCGCGTCGCCAGGCGTCATCGCGATATTCCAGAGCAATGACTATTACCCCACCCACGAGAAATATCTCGCCGCCTTGGCTGCCGCGATGAAAGAAGAATATACCGCCATCGTGCGCGCCGGATTTTTGCTTCAGGTGGATTGCCCCGACCTGGCCATGGGCCGCCATGTCTCGTTTAGCGATATGACCGACGCTGAATTTGTCAAACAAGCGGAACAGAACATCGAGGCGCTGAACGAGGCGTTGTCGGATGTTCCCGCCGAATCCGTGCGTATGCATATCTGCTGGGGAAATTACGAGGGTCCGCATCATTGTGATATCGGGCTGGAAAAGATTTTGAATATTATCGTCAAAGCCAAGCCTTCAGCGATTTCAGTTGAGGCCGCCAACCCGCGCCACGCGCATGAGTGGGCGGTGCTTCAGGAGTTTGGTCTGCCCGACGACAAAATTCTTATCCCCGGACTGATCGACAGCACGTCGAACTATGTCGAACATCCTGAACTGGTGGCTCAGCGCATCCAGCGGTTCGCTGAAATCATCGGCCGTGAACGCGTGATCGCCGGGGTTGATTGCGGGTTTGGCACCTTCGCCGGCATCGGCAAAGTCGATCCCAAGATTTGCGATCTCAAGCTTAAGGCGTTGGCCGAAGGCGCGGCGTTGGCGTCGGAGCGGCTTTGGTAGACGCTGTTAGTAAACTGTTTAGCAATTGGAGTTAATTTGGTCGGACGATAATCTCGGCGGGGGTCAACAGCCCGGGATAAAGTTTCATGATTTCATCACGTTTTGCGGCCGTCTTCGCCGCCGCTACCCTTGTCTTCTCCTGCTCAGCATTTGCCGCTTCAAATAATCTCGAAAGCGCGCTAAACAGCTCGGCCTCGCTTTACGCGCAGGGCCGTTTTCAGGAAGCCATTCCTCACGCCAAAGAAGCACTTGCCATCGCAGGGCGGGAAATGAGCGTCGAAGATGTCGCCTATGCCGAAGTGCTCGACAATCTGGCCGCTCTCTACGAGGCCGAATTGGACTACACCGAGGCTCGTCCGCTCTATCGCCGTGCCCTTGATATTCGCCTTCAGAAATACGGGCCCAAGCATCCGGAAGTGGTAAACAGCTTGATCAATCTGGCCTTGATCTATGATGCGCTCGGCGATTATAGCGCCGCTCAAAAGTTGGACGCGCGCGCCACCGTGATCATAGAGGCCAGCAATCGACGGGATTAATTGGCCAGCGCTTCCCGCTTGGCATCGCTGAGAGCCTTCGCTGGCCTATCCGCGAGCCGGAAGATGCGTCGCGAACCAGGCGCCGGTTTCCGCCATCACTTCGCTGAAAGCGGGCTCGGTATAGACGTCGTAATGGCCGTAGCCGTTCAGGGTCACGAGTTTTTTTGGCTCGCCGGCAAGGGCGAAGAGGTTTTCTGATTGCTCCGGCGGCACCAGCCGGTCGTCATCCGTCGTGATCAGCAGAAGCGGCCGGGGGGCGATTTTGTCGACCACCCAATCGGCGTGAAAGCTCAAGGTTTCATCGACAAATTCGAGCGGCAGGGTGTTGATTGCCGCCGGGTTGGCGCGCCGGGCTTCGGCTGAAAGTTCCGCGGAGGCGCGGTCCTGCAGCAATATTTCGTCGCGCTCGATTATTTCTGATTCGCCGGTCAGGGCTCGCCTAGTGCGGTCTGCCGCCGAGCGTTCCAGCAGGTCGATCCACTCGTCGGGACGGCGCACGCTGCGCATCCATTTCTCACCTTGCCCGACGCCAACCACACTGACGACGCAGCCGACGCGGGCGTCCAGGGCGGCGGCCCAAATCACGGTGGCGCCGCCATAACTCGTGCCGTACAGGCCGAGACGGTTGTCGTCGACCGCTTTCTGCGCGGCCAGGAAGTTGAGTGCGGCATGGCTATCGGCCACGCGGCTGAACGGCGCCAAGCGATGGCGCGCGCCTTCGCTCTCGCCCCAGCCCTTATAATCGAAGATAAGTACGGCGTAGCCGGCTTGGCGCAACCACTCGGCATTGTCCGGTAAAAACAGATCTTTGACGCCGGTATAGCCATGGCAAAGGACAATGCCGGCGCGCCGATCATCGGCGCCCGCGCCGTCGGGAAAGAATAGATCGCCCTGTAATTTCACGCCTTCGCTATAGAAGGAAATCGCCCGCCTGCTCATATCGTTTGCGTCCCCGCGCCGGTTTTCAGAATTACATAATGTGCGCCGAAGAGGCTGCCCGCGGCAAGCGGCAGGCGCTCAGACCCCCATGAGTTTGGCGGCACGGCGCCGGGCTATGGCGATGCCCAACCCAGGCCGATCTCGGCTATGCGGATCTGCTTCGCCGCGCGAAACGGACGTCCAAAAGAACCACTTCATGACAGCGCGATGCTGGCAAAGAGGAAGCACAGCGCTGACGCCAGAGACCCGAGCGTTCGGGCGTGATTCCACCGCGTCCACACCGCGCCGTATATTTTCCAATAGTTAACGCTCTCCTCGGCGAACGGGTCCATGTGACTCAGACGGTTGTTCATGGGAACGTTGTAGAACATCGTTACGAGAACAACGAAAACCAAGTATATCGCCGCGCCTGCGATAATCAGAAGTGATGTCGGGGCGCTCAGGTTAAAATATGCATAGCCTGCGAGCGCGACCGAAGCTGGGGCCATGCCCAACAGCATCACCAAGAACCACGTTCGAACTACCTTCCTGTTGATCATCTGCATTGCCTCGATGCCACTGGCAGGGCGGGCAGCGACAAGCGATCTCATGATAAAGTCCGAAAAGGACAGGAAGACCCCGGCAACAAGCCCGCTGCAGATGCCAGCAGCGAGACACGCATATACAATCCAATCATCAGGCATCTGTTTTTCCTTTGTGTGGTGATTGAAGTCGGTCGAGATTCTCCGAACTTGTTGATATTTGTGCTTCGAGCCCGCCAATGTCGAAAAACTGACTCTCGGTCACTCGGCGGTACTCTCCGAGCAGCGCTATCGTCCCGGCGAGGGGCATCAGCGCGTTCATGCCGCCACCTTCCAAACGCCCGAATCAGCGATCTGGCGGGCATATTCTGCGAAGTCTTTCGGCTCCCGCCCCAACGCTCTACGGACGCCGTCGCACACAAAGGCGTTCCGACCATCGAGCACGGTGGAAAACAGGTAATTCAGCAGCCACTGAATGTCATCGGGCGCGCCAGATTTGGCAATACCCGCCGCAAAGGCCTCCTGCGGAATTTGGCTATATCGGAGCTCGCGTCCGCTAGCTCGGGCAATCTCTTCCACTGCGTCCGCAAAGCTCAGGAGTCGGGGTCCGGTGACCTCGTAGATTTGGCCGACATGACTGTCCTCGGTCAACGCGGCGACTGCGACATCGGCTATATCGTTAACGTCGACAAACGGCTCCCCGACTTCTCCGGCGGGTAACGTAATCTCGCCGGCCAATACCATGTCGAGAAACGCGCCTTCGGAGAAATTTTGGTTAAACCAACTTGCGCGTACGACGGTCCACTCAATGCCCGAGTCCTGGACCATGCGTTCGCATAGTTGTGCTTCCTGTTCTCCGCGGCCGGACAGGAGAACCAGACGTTGGACCCCATGCGCCACGGCTTTTTCGACAAAGACGCGGATGTCATCCGTCGCGCCTTGGATGGCGAGGTCGGGGGCATAGTTGACATACGCTGCCGTCGCGCCTTCGAGCATTGCGTCCCAGCTACGCCGATTGCCCCAGTCGAAGGACGGGTCGCCGGCCCGAGACGCGATACGTGTCGGCACGCCGCGACGTGTGAGCCGCTCTACAACGCGGCGGCCGGTCTTGCCGGTCCCTCCGAGAACGAGCGTGGGTGACTTAGATCGAGTGGGGTTGTTCATATCGTCATTCATGGCCATTGTTTTCTCTCCTGCTTGACACTGTGTAAAGTTGACACCGTGTCAAATGGGGCTACATTGACATGATGTCAAGTTCAAATGTCGAAACCCGAGGAAAAATCTTGAAAGCCGCGTGGAAGCTGCTCGAAGCTGAACCCGGCAAAAGCGTTCGCATGAGTGATATTGCGAAGGAAGCAGGGATAAGCCGGCAGGCGGTGTACTTGCACTTTGCAACGCGTGCGGAGCTGCTCGTCGCGACCGCACGCTATCTGGATGAGGTCAACAACGTCGATGAGGGGCTCGCTGCAAGTCGAACCGCGTCAACGGGTGTGGAGCGATTGAATGCGTTTATCGAGGCGTGGGGAAACTACATTCCGAAGATTCATGGCATCGCCAAAGCGTTCCTTGCAATGCAAGACACTGATAATGCGGCGGCGATTGCCTGGAACGATCGTATGCAGGCTGTTCGCGAGGGCTGTGAAGCGGCAATAAAGGCGCTCAAGAAAGACGGCACGCTAACTTCCGACTACTCCACGAACCAAGCAACGGACATTTTGTGGACAATGCTTTCCGTGCGCAATTGGGAACAGCTCACGGGCGGCTGCGGCTGGCCGCAGAAGCGCTATGTCGATACGATGAAGCTTCTTGCCCGGCGAACGCTTGTCGCCGAATAACGTCGGGCGAATTCCCCATGTGGGCCCAGGCTCGGTCTCCAAAAGCGCGGATAGAGTACGTCAGGTTTTTGGAAATCATCAACCAGCGATTACAAGCCTTGGGGTTCGATAGTTGAAGATACCGGACCTGACTATGGCCTGCAGGCGCGCCGGCCCGGCTAAGACGACATCGGGCGGCCGGCGCCGTTTCTCAGCCGCTGCCGAATGTGATGCCTTGCGCCAACGGTAGGTCCGATGAGTAGTTGATGGTATTGGTGGCGCGGCGCATGTAACCCTTCCAGGCTTCGGTACCGGATTCGCGCCCGCCGCCCGTTTCCTTCTCGCCGCCGAAGGCGCCACCGATTTCGGCGCCGCTCGGGCCAATATTGACATTGGCGATGCCGCAATCGCTGCCTTCCGAAGACAGAAAGCGCTCCGCCTCGCGCATATCATTGGTGAAGATGCAGGACGATAGCCCCTGTGGCACCCCGTTATGCATGGCAATCGCTTCTTCAAAAGTGCCATAGCGCATGACGTAAAGAATTGGCGCGAAGGTTTCCTCGGCGACGATTGCCGTTTGCCCTGGCATTTCGGCAATCGCCGGGGTGACGTAAAAACCCTGCGGATAGTCCGCCTGGAGCACCCGTTCGCCACCGGGTACCGTGCCGCCTTCGTTACGCGCACGCGTCAACGCCACTTGCATGGCATCAAAGGCCCGCGCATCCATGAGCGGTCCAAGCAACACGCCATCGTCGAGCGGCGAGCCGATCGGAACGCCGGCATAGACCACCTTTAAGCGCGCCACCAAGTCGTCGGCGATTTTGTCCTGTGCGATCAGCCGGCGCAGCGAAGTACAGCGCTGTCCGGCAGTGCCGACAGCACTAAAGGTGACTGCCCGCTCGGCCAGCGCCAAATCTGCGCTTGGTGCGACGATCATGGCGTTGTTGCCACCGAGTTCCAACAGCGTGCGGCCGAAGCGCGCCGCGACCCGGGGCGCTACTTCCCGACCCATCACGCAGCTCCCCGTAGCGCTCACCAAGGCCACCCGCTTGTCATCCACCAACGCCGCGCCAACTTCCTTGCCGCCGATCAGAACCTGCAGCAGATTCTCTGGCAGTTCGCCGTCGAAGCGCCCGGCGGCGCGTTCGAACAGACGTTGGCAGGCAAGAGCGGTGAGCGGCGTCTTTTCCGAGGGCTTCCACACCACCGGGTCGCCACACACGATGGCGAGAGCAAAATTCCATGACCACACCGCGACGGGAAAATTAAATGCGCTGATCACGGCGCAGACGCCGAGCGGGTGCCAGGTTTCCATCATCCGGTGACCGGGCCGTTCCGAGGCGATGGTTAGGCCGTATAGTTGGCGCGACAGACCGACCGCGAAGTCGCAAATATCGATCATCTCCTGCACTTCGCCCATGCCTTCCTGAAGGATCTTGCCGCTCTCTAGCGTCACCAGTCGCCCGAGCGCCTCCTTGTGAGTGCGCAATTCTTCGCCCAGCAAGCGGATTAATTCACCGCGGCGCGGCGCCGGCACCGCGCGCCAGGCAACGAAGGCGGCTTCCGCGGCGGCGACCTTGCGAGCGGCCGAGGCAGCGTCATCGCTCGTCACGCGGGCGATTTCGCTGCCGTCTATGGGCGTAAAGACCGCCCGATCGCCGCCTTGGCGGCAGTCCGGCTGTAGGTCGAGGGCGGCGAATATGCTGTCCAAATCCATAACGTTTCTCCATTAAAACCAGGCGTCAGATTATATCGAATGCGGGTACGGCGGAACCGCGATATCCTGTCCGTTCAGGCAAGATAACCAAAGAAGACGACATGGCAAAAAAAGGCGAGATGAGAATTTCTGTGTGGCAATTCGTGCGCATCATGGTAGCGCTCGAAGGCCGCCGCCCGCGCCCCAGCGTCTATGCGGCGTGGGAGGGGGCTTGGCGCGAGCTCGACACCGAATTAACAAAACTCGGGCGCACCGATCATGCCGCCTATTCCGATCTCATGATGAATCAGGAGGTCGTTCTTGAGCTCGGTAGCGACAAACACCGGGGCGAGGTCATCGCGGTATTGAGACGCATCACACAGGACATGAAGCGGCAGTTGCGTGTTGCCAGCGGCGGGGCAGCGGACCGTCGCAGCTTGAAGTTCGAATTGGCCGAATTGGGCGAACTCAACAGATCCCTTAACCGCGACTCGCCCTCGCCTCGGCAATCGGGTTAGAATAGCCGTCGAGATCAAGTTCAGAGGCGAACATTATGGCAAAGGCGGACGCGGAAGATTCTGCGGCAACGCTCGAACAATTGGCGGCAACCGACCTTGAGCTGGTGCGCGTTATTGAAGACCTGATCCGAGTATTGGCGGATCGCGATATCATCGATGAGGGCGCACTGCCAATCCGCATCCGTCGCCTCTTGCAGCGCCGGCACGAATTGCGCAATTCGCTCCCGCACTAGAAAATAATTCATCCATACATCAGTGAAACGATAGCCACCGCGGCGATTATGCCGACCAAATCGGCGGATAGCGCGGGAATCAGCGCGTAGCGGATGCGACGGATTTGCACCGCGCCAAAATAAACCGCGAGCACATAAAACGTGGTTTCGGTCGAGCCCTGAAGGGTGGAGACCAGATAGCCGGTATAGCTGTCCGGACCGGTATTTGGATCGTTGATGATTGACGCCAAAATACCGTAGGCGCCCGATCCTGAGAGCGGGCGCAACAGCGCCATGGGAAGGGCTTCCGCAGGCATGCCGATATGCTCTGTCACTCTGCCGATCGGCGCGATGATGTATTCCAAGGCGCCGCTCGCGCGGAACATGCCGACCGCCACCAGGATCGCCACGAGATAAGGAATGATCCGGAACGCCACCTGAAAGCCCTCGCGCGCACCTTCGACAAACACTTCATAGATGCGCACCCGGCGCGCCATGCCGAAGCCGAGCAGCAACAGCATCAGGCCGGGAATAATCCAGGGCGCGATTTCACGGCCGTAAAAAACCGTGAGCGGAATGAAGCCGGCGATCCCGCTGAGAACCAAATAGGAGACATAAGCAGGATAGGGGCGGGCGGTGGCGCGCTCTAGTTGCTCTCCGTCGCCGATTTCCTGGCCCTCCGCCACGCCACCAAGGTCATCAAATTCATCCGTAGTGGAAGCCTCCGCCAGGGCCGCTTTTCCCGCCTGTGGCGGTTCCGCTGTGGCGGGCGGAAACCAGCGGATGCAGAGCTTGGCGACGATGATCGCTGTGGCGGTCGAGCAGATCGTGGCGACAAGTGTGGTTGGCACGATGCCGGCGGGATTTTCCGAGCCCGAGGCGGCGCGGAGCGCAATCACTCCTGTCGCCAGCAAAGTTACGCTCGACGTGTTAATCGCGAGAAAGAGAATCATGGCGTTGCTCGCCGTGCCCTTAACTGGGTTCAATTTATCTAACTGCTGCATCGCGCGGATGCCGAAGGGCGTTGCAGCGTTGCCGAGACCCAGCGCATTAGCCGACATATTGAGGATCATGGCGCCCATCGCCGGATGCTCGGGCGGCACCTCGGGAAAAAGCCGCACCATCATCGGGCGGACTAGGCGGGCGATGATCACCAACAGGCCGCCGCGTTCGGCGACCTTCATCAAGCCGAGAAATAGCGCCATCACGCCGACCAAGCCGATGGCGAGAGTGACGGCGTCGCTGGCCGAGGCGATCATCGCCTGTCCCAACACGTCCATCGGCACCGCGCCGCCTTCAGCGCCGGCCAGCCACGGCAGGTGCCGCACCGCCGCGGTTGCGAAGGAAATGAGGACGAGGGCGAAGAAAATTCCGTTCAAAGCGCGGGCTCCCCGGAGCGGACGGCACGAATCGAGCCGCCCACCGCAATGCTCGGCGTTTTCGCTCGCAATGAAAAGCCCCGCGCCTCACCGCGCCAGGCAAAAATCCTTTAGGGCTTTGCGCCGTTTCTGGCAGCTTGGAATTTGTGGCGCAAATTGACCATGGCCACGCCGGCAAACACCAACGCCAATGCGGCCCATATCCACAGACTATGCCGCTCGTCGAACAGCACCACGCCCCACCCGACTGCCACGAGCGTGACGATGAGGGCGACTTGGCTGAAATAGACCGGGCCGGCGCGACGCAACAGGACAAAATACATATGAAAGGTGAGCGCCGCCAAAACCATATGCACCAGGATCAGGCCGTCGGCTAAAGCGAAACTCCGCCACAGCGGATGAAAGGTGTCGGTTGCGAGCGACGCAGGCAACAGCATCAGGCTGGAGGTCATCATCATGCCGGTGGCGACATGCATCGAATCCATTTGAGGCGGATGAAATTTCATCGCATAGACAGAATTGAGCGAATAGAAAAACGGCGACAAAAAAGCCAAAATGACGAAAGGAATCATATCCGGGCGCGGTAGGCTGCCGGCCGGCAGAAGCACCAGCAACGCGCCTGCGAAACCAAGGCCAATACCCATTGCACGGCGCCAATCAAAGCCTTCTAACCGGGCGGCAAGCGAAAGCAAATAGGTAAACAGCGGCACAGTGGTAATCACCAGCGCGACGATCCCGGTCGGCAGATTGGACAGCGCATAAAACAAATTGGTCGTCGGAATTGCACTCCCCAGGGCTCCGACGACGACATAGTGGCGGAGATGCGCCTTGCTAATAGGGGGCGGCCGGCCGCGCGCCAGGCAAACGGCCAACAGAATAACCGCCGCGCCAGAGGTCTGCCAGAACGCATAGCCCAGTGCCGGCACACCCGCCATGGTGATGACCTTGGCCATTGCAGTGATGCTGCCCCAGAGAGCCCCGAGCGCGAGCAACATCAACAGCGACAACCCAAGCGAGGCGTGCACGGGGGAGCCGCCAAGCGGCATTGAATTTGTGGAAGTCATCGGGCGCGAATGTGGCACTCCTGGCCGGGTGCTGTCGAACGCAAACGCGTCGCGTCCGGAAAAATAGGCCAATTTGGCCCGACTGAGGTCGGCGGGTTATTTGGGGGCGAAGATGAAATCGCCGCCGTCATGGCCGGCCAGGCGGATGTCTGAGTATATCGGGGTTTGGTTGGCGTTCAGCACCACTGATTTGCGCACCGGCGCGAACAGTTCATTCGCTTCGATGATCTCGGTATTTTCCTGCAACGCGCCAAGCAATGCCGCCGCAAAAACCGAATGGCCACCCGACCCCGCATCCGCCACCGGCTCCAATCCGCCCGACGCCAGCGCCGTCCGGGAGCGCTTCTCGACGACGCGTTTCAGCCAGTCGCGGCGATCTTCCCAGGTCTCCAGATCGATCGAAGCGGCGCGGACCAGCGTGCCCGAGTAGCAGGAATCGGCAATCACCAATATGTGGCGCGCCGGTATCGCCTTGAGCATGTCCGTGATGTCGTCGTTCGACACCCAATTCGCTGAATTGCTTTGCTCCGCTTCGACCGGCAACCAATAGCCGCGCTCGGTCACCGGATCGATGACACCGTGGCCGGCGTAATAAATCAACAGGTTGGTATCGTAAGCGAGATTGGCGCGGAGTTCGCTCATGGCGCCAATCACATCATAGCGCGTGGCATTGATCAGTGTGGTAACCGTAAAGCCGTAGCGATCTTCCAGCACGCGGGAAACCGCTTCAGCATCGGCGACCGCGGTTTTTAATTTCGGCATGTTTAGATATTCATTGTTGCCGATAACCAAGGCGTGATAACTGCCGAGCGCTAAATCAAGCTGCTTGCGCTCAACGTCGATACGCTTCTCGGCCTTGTTGCCCCATTCGTCGGTGGCTCTGAACGCAAACTTATTGATGCCGATCGTGAGGCGCTCGCGGATGCGGAAACTGCCATCCGAACCAAGCGTGACGCGGCGTTCATTGACGAACATTTCGACGATCGCGGAATCGTCGGAAACACTGCCCGCGATATCGATTTCCCGGTCCTCCGTTACTAGCTTGGGCGGCAGATTGATACGCGGTGCTTGCTTATCATCATTCTGCTGGCCCAGCGTGGCGATTTGGCTTTCTTTGGGCGGGCTGTCGGCCACCGCCATATTCACCGGCGCGCGACGGGTGATACGGACGCGCTGCTCAGCTTCATTGCCCCATTCGTCGAGCGCGGTAACTCGGATTTCGCTGACCCCCACCGGCACGCCGCGGCGGATGGAAAAGGCGCCGTCCGCACCAATCGCCACCGAACGTCCATCGATCCTAAGGTCGACAATGCGCGAGACGTCGACGACGCCGCCCCAAATGTCGATCGCGGCCTCGTCTGTCTCCAAATTTTCGGGCAGGGATATCATTGGCGCAGCATTGTCAGTAACGATGTTCTTGTCCGCGCTGGCCTCGCGGTTGGTGGATTCTCCCTGGGCGCGCCGCGTGACTACGATACGGCGCTCAGCACGGTTGCCCCATTCGTCGAGCGCCGCGATCACCAGCTCGCTTTGTCCTAGTGCCACACCGCGCTGAAGACGAAAGTTGCCGTTCGCTTCCAGCGGCGCGGCGGCGCCATTTACCGTAAATTCGACGATCGCCGAGGCGTCGCTGACCCGTCCTGCAAGCTCGATAACCGGCTGTTCGGTGGTCATATCGCCCGGCGCGTCTATCACCGGAGATACTTGATCCGCCGGTGCAGAAGCCGGTGCGGCGGCAATTTCATCCTGCGTTGACGCAGCCGCAGCCTCGTCTAATGCAACTTTCCAACTGCCGCTGCATTCCGCCCCTTGAAATTGACCCTTACCCTCATGGTCCGAAAAGCTGCCGCGCATATTTAAAAAGCTGCCGCGCATATTTAAGATGACGGGCCCGCGCAGGCGCCCATCGGATATGCGCCCCTTCCGGTCGATATAACCGGAAATGGTGTAGGTGCCGTCGCCCTCTCCTTGGCCACGCACAATCACCTGGCCAGTCATGTCACCGCCTTGGATCACGATCTCCATGGGCGCGGTTACCCCGGCGCAATCGAGAATGACTCTGCCGTTCCAGTGCCCTTCAAAGGCCATCACGGCCTCGGAATTTGCGGCGGTCGCGCGGCTCAATCCGCCGACCGCCATAACGCCCGTTGCCACAATAAGGGCCGCCGCCAAGTCTCGGTAATTCATCAGAATTATTCGCTCCCCGCGCCAATGCCCGCATAGACTAACCCGGGTGGCGTCAAATAAAAGCCATTCCCGTCACAGTCTCGCCATTCCGCGCCCTCTTGCCCCGTTCTCCGCAGGGTGCAATATAGACAGAAGCGCGCACGCCACTCGGAGCGCCCTTAGCTCAGTTGGATAGAGCGACGGCCTTCTAAGCCGTAGGTCCCAGGTTCGAATCCTGGAGGGCGCGCCAATTATTTCAATGGGTTAGCGGAATTGGCGGTAAAAGTTTTAGGCTCAGTTTAGGCGGCCCTTTAGGCTTTGCGCTGGCTCTGCGAGCATTTATACAACCTAAGGATTGAATTACGGTAGAATAACCACAAATCGGTCGATTCGGTCGCAAGAGCAATACAGGCCAAGACAATTATGGCAGTAAACACCTCTCAAGATACTCACCGACAATTGGTCACCGAGCCGGTGTATTCGTGGACATTAGGGCTGATGGCATACGCCATCGTTGAAGACCAAAAATACGAATGGATAGCTCATCTAAAGAAAACCGAGGATCGAGAACCCACACCTGCGGAAATCGAAAACTGGTTCCGCAGTCGAACGCCAGAATCGTTTACTCGTGCGGTAGCTGACGCTGAACATGCTCTTCAACTCGTTGCTGACGACGCCCTAGCCCGGATTATTCATGACGGCCACCGGATTTGAGCGGGGCGAGCGGTAGCGGCCGGGTTTCCGACGG